>CAYYBI010000421.1:0-7509 GCA_964469835.1 uncultured Rhodospirillaceae bacterium | reverse complement strand
CGCGTGGCGGAGATCAATGTCGGCGGCAAGCAGATGGACCTTACCCTCAAAGGCGTCGAGTCCAACATCACGGCGACACAAGGGATCAACAATCTGCCGGTGGTCACGGCCTTCGGCCAGATTTTACCGGTGTCGTCGCTGGCCCGGATCGAAGTGACGGCGGGGCCAACCGAAATCCGCCATATCGAACGCAGCCGTGCGATTACCTTGCAAATCGTTCCGCCGCCACACGTCGCGTTGGGCACCGCCATTGAAATCCTCCAGAAGGAAGTTGTCGATGCGCTACGCGCGGAAAGCCTGCCGCCCGGTGTCACTATGCGGCTGTCGGGCACCGCCGACAAGCTGGCCGCCACGGCGAACGAGATGAAATGGGATCTACTGATCGCCTTGGTGATCGTCTTCCTGGTCATGGCGGTGCTGTTCGAGAATTTCATCTACCCCTTGATCATCGTGCTGTCCGTGCCGGTGGCGATGGCGGGCGGATTCGTCGGCTTGACGGTCCTGAATATCTTCCAGCTTCAGCAACTCGACATGCTGACGCTGCTGGGATTCGTCATCCTGATTGGCATCGTCGTCAACAACGCGATTCTGATCGTGCATCAAACGCTGTATCTCATCCGCGATGAAGGCATGGCGCAGGATAATGCGATTGTCGAGGCAACGCGGAACCGGATACGGCCGATTTTCATGTCGACCCTGACCAGTGTGTTCGGCATGTTGCCGCTGGTGATGTTCCCGGGGGCCGGTTCGGAAATCTATCGCGGTTTGGGATCGGTGGTTGTCGGCGGCCTCGCCATGTCGGCGGTCCTGACCCTCGGGATTGTGCCGCCGTTGATGAGCCTGTTTTGCCGCATGATCGAACGCGACACGGCGGCGTTGCCCGAGGGCGATGGGGCCGTGCCCAAGGCAGCCGAATAGACGGCGCTTACGGCCGCGCCGGGACCATTCGGAAATCTTTGATTTTAATGGGGCGGTTTAGGCGAAGACGTCGATGACCTGACCGAGCGTGCGGTTGGCTTCGGTCTGACTCAATTCGTCATTGCCGGCTTGATCGATTTCTACGCTGGCGCGCTGGTTCGATGCCGGAAAGCTTTGGCTGGTTTCGTTTGCGGGCGCGGTCGCATCGATTTGCCCAGCGTCGCCGACGGCGGAATTGCGGTCGGTCACCCGGTCTTCAATGGCCGAATTGCTCGCGTCCATGCGGAGCTGTGATGTGCGATCCGTATCGGTAGTGAGTGTCTGATCGACGGACTCACCGAAGGATGCGACTAGCCCTTCATCGCCTTGATCATTCGTGGTTTCAGTCGGATTGACGGAGACAGAAGGATTGCTTACGTCGAGGCGGTCGGCGAGCGCGTCCGTGCCCGAAAGGGCACCGGCCACCCGTTGGCCCTCGGCGCTGATCTCGATATCGTCATTGACCGCCAGATTGGACGGCTGCGGGCTGGTGCCGACAGACGCGTCCACGCTCGCACCCGCCGGCTGATCCGGCTGGCGCTTCGTGACGGCGTCGATCGCGACGCTGGAATTGACTTCTGCAAGATCGACCATGGGTCCCCGAGCGACAAGCGTGTCAATATAGAAGATGCAGTAACTAGTATAGTACCCGAAATATTAGAATTTATACAGAATTATTCTGTGATGCAGGTCACTAAATTATAAAAATAGGAAATAAATTCGAATTATTATTGATATTATCTGGATAGATACATGATTTCTTCGAATATTCGCTAGTCGAGCGCGCGTGGGTCGAGGGCGTCCTGAAGGCCATCGCCGAGGAAGTTGAAGGCGATAACGGTGATAAAAATCATAAATCCGGGCCAGATCGCGAGTTCGGGCGCCGACCAGATCATCTGCTGGGCGTTGGTCAGCATGTTGCCCCAGCTTGCGGTCGGCGGCTGAATGCCAAGGCCGAGGAAGCTGAGCACGGATTCGAACAGAATGATATTGCCGACCGACAGGGTGGTCGCGACGATGATCGGCGATACCGCATTCGGCAGAATATGCCGCAGCATGATCGCGCGCGGCGGCGTCCCGAGGGCGACCGCCGCGCGCACGAATTCGCGCCGTCGCAGGGCGAGGGTTTCCGCCCGAACGAGCCGGGCGACGGTATTCCACCCGACCAAGGCAATGATCGCGACGATGCGATAGAGGCTGATATTTTCCGACTGGACGATTTCATCCGGCAGGCCGAGCTTCCTGAGGTCAATCGCAGCGAGAACGATCAACAGCGGCAGCAGCGGCAGGGCGATCACGAAGTCGTTGAAGCGCATTAAAATGCGGTCGAGCACACCGCCGTAATAGCCGGCGATGATTCCGATCGTCGTGCCGATCACCGCCGAAAACAGGGCGGCGACGATGCCGACCGCGAGCGAGATTTGGCCCCCGTAAAGCAACCGCAACAGCATATCCCGGCCAAGCTCATCGGTACCCAGCGGGTGGGACAGGGACGGTGGCGCAAACCTGGCGAGCAAATTCACCATGCTGGGATCGATACCGAGCACGGCTTCGATACCCGGCGCCGACACGGATAGTATGGCCAGGATAATCAGCCCTATCAGGCTGCCGAGCGCCAGGCGGTGCTGCAGGAAGCGGCGCGCCATGCGGCGCAGCGGCGTTTGGGGCGGCGCTGGTGAAGTCATTCTTCGCTGCTCCGCGCGGCGAAACTGACCCTAGGGTCGAGTGCCACCTGGCCCACATCGGCGAGGAAATTCCCGATCAGCGTTGCGCTGGTGGCGAATAGCAGACCGACCAAGGCAAGATTGAAGTCGTTGCCTATGATCGCGTCGTACATCATTTTGCCCATGCCGAGCCACGAGAACATGATTTCCGTAATCAGCGCGCCCGAAAACAGGTTCCCGAAGCTGAGGCCGACCACGGTTACCAGCGGCAGTAGCGCGTTGCGCAATGCGTGATGCACCAATAGCCGCCACGAACCGACGCCCTTTGCCAGGGCGGTGCGGATGTAATCCTGACGCAGCGTTTGCATCATGCTGGCGCGGACGAAACGGGTGAAACCGCCAATACTGGCCACCGTCAGCACGAGTACCGGCAGCACCAGATACCGGATGCGGTCCAGCGTTCCGCCATCCCCAATCGTTTCCATTCCGCCCGCCGGCAGCCATTGCAGCCGCACTGCAAAGAGGATGATGCACAACAGTGCGAGCCAGAACGACGGGACTGAAATTCCGGCGAAACACAACAAATTGACCGCATAATCGGCCCGCGAATAGGGGCGCAGCGCGGCATAGACGCCCAGCGGAATGGCGATTGCCAGGGACAGGAGCAGGCTCAACCCCATCAGCAGGAAAGTATTGAAGAGGCGTGGTAGGAGAATTTCAATCGCGGGTTTAGTGAATGTCCGGGAATAGCCGAAATCGCCTTGCAGTGCGGCGAGCAACCAGTTTCCGTAACGGTCGAGTATGGGCTTGTCGAGGCCATACAACGCCTTAAGGCGGTCAGCGTCCTCGGAAGTGAAATTCGGGTTCGCCGCAATCATCAGGTCGATCGGATCGCCCGGCATCAGCCCGATCAAGACGTAGACCGCCCATGACATTATCAGCAGGACTGCGAGGCTCTCGATTAACCGGCCGGCTGCGAAGCGCAACATCTGTGGCTAGTTCTCCGTTCGCCAGTTTTCCACCCACAACGTGCTGGGATACTGATGACCGGTCGGTTGGACGCCGCGGAGCCATTTCGGGAAAATAAAGGCGTTGGCGCGAAAGTAGAGCGGCAGCGCCGGCAGGTCCTTGGCATAGAGCGATTGCATGTCGTGCCAGAGAGCAAGGTGCTGGTCCGGTTCGCAGATCACCTCCATGCGGTCGATAATCTTGTCCATCTTCTTGTTGCGGTAACCGGTGTAGTTCTGGCCAGTCCACCCGTTGGAGTCCTCCGGAATCATCGTCGAATGCAGGGTCGTGCGCGGAATGTTCTGGGGCGAGGACAGCCACGCGAACATGGCGAGTCCGGTAAATTTGCGGCGGCGCACGGTTTGGCCGAAGTAGACACGGGGGGGTTGGTTACGGATGCGGACGTCGATGCCCAGCTGCCGCCATTGGCTTTGCATTACCTGCTGCACCAACTCGCGTGACTTGTTGCCCGCGGTGGTCATGAATTCGAGCTGTAAGCGTTCGCCCTTGGCATTGTGGCGGATGCCGTCCCGGATTTGCGTCCATCCGGCCTCGGCCAACAGTTTTTTCGCCTGTTTCGGATCATAAGCGTATTTCGGAATTTTCGCGTTGTAGACGCTATCGAGCGGGTTCGTCTGGCCGTGTGCAACCGGTTGATGACCGGCGAAAAGCTGCTTGGTGATCGCGGCGCGGTCCAGGCCCATCAGGAGGGCGCGCCGGGTGCGTCGGTCTTTCAAGACGGGATTTTCGAGATTGAGATCGATGTGTTCGTAGATCAGGCCTGGTTTGTACATGATTTTGAATTGTTTACCATGGCGCTCGGCAAAGGTCAGTGCCTGGTCGACCGACAATCCCATCTCGCCGGCGATATAGTCGATATTACCGGATAGTAGGTTCGCGGTAAGTGCGGCAGTGTTCTCGATGGCGCGAATTGTGATCCGCCTGAAGTGGGGTTTGCGGCCCCACCAGCGCGGGTTCCGCTCAAGCACGACATAAGACCCCGAAACCACCTTGGCGACGCGATAGGGGCCGTACCAGAGGCCGGGATTAGTCGGCTCGGTTTCATATGCACTGCGATCTTTGTAGGCCACAGGATCGGCGAAATTTTTGCGCTCGATATGGGCCGGCAGGATTTTGAAGTCATTGATCGCTTCGTAATCACACGTGCGTTTGTTGATATGCAGTGTGAAGGTGCGGTCGTCTGGCGTGTCGATTTTCGTGATCCGGGAGAACAATTCGCGTCCGGAAGCGCCGCTTTTCTTGTGTCGTCCGACCTCCCAAGTGAACCGCACGTCCTTCGTGGTGATCGGCGTGCCGTCACCCCATAAGGCATCCTTTCGAAGGCTATATGTGACGGCCACTCCGGGTTTGCCGTCGGCGGTGGTTTCGTGCCGTGCGGTGCCTTTTCCCAGGTTCGGCAATTCGGTACAGAGCATGCAGGTGAGCCGCCATTTAGCGTCATACAAGGTGAGCGGGCGGCGTGCCAAACCGAGAATGTAGGATTTCGCCGACATACTGCCGATCAACGGATTGAGGTTGTTCGGGAATTGGCTGATGCCGATAACCAATTCGTCTTTGGCCAGTGTGGGGCCGGCCCAGGCGAGCAGCGCCAGCAAGAACGCCGAGAGGGATTTTTTCATTGAATACCGATCTATGAGCGTGCGTAAAAGTTTGTCATTGGCGGATTTATCTCATTCCTTGAATTGCCCATGCCGGCCGGCGCCGCCGACGAAACGCGCGGCGCCATCGCGTCCTTCACGGTCCACCACGGCCAGACCTTCGCGAAATTCCGCTCTCATCGCGTCGTCAAATGTCATGTCACCCTGACGATAAACCGATTCCCGGTCTTTCCGCAGGCATAGTTGCGGAAAGGCCGCAATATCGGCGGCGAGGGCCTCGGCGGCGGCGCGCGCGGTGCCACTATCGACGACCCGGTTGGCGAGTCCAAGTTGCAGCGCTTCCTCCGCGCCGACGGGACGTCCGGTCAAAATCAGGTCAAGTGCCCGGCTGGTGCCGATCAGCCGCGGCAGGCGAACCGTCCCACCATCGATCAGCGGCATGCCGAAACGGCGACAGAAAACGCCCAGCACAGCGTCCCGCTCCATCACGCGCAGATCGCACCATAGCGCCAGCTCCAATCCGCCGGCCACCGCATGTCCCGCAATGGCCGCGATCACCGGTTTGCTGAGCGCAAGCCGGCTTGGCCCCATCGGCCCGTCTTTGTCTTGCCGGTATCGTATTTGGCGTTCGCCGGAAGCCACTGCTTTCAGATCCGCGCCGGCGCAGAAAGCGCCGCCCGCACCGGTCAGCACGGCCGCATGGGCCGTCGCGTCCGCCTCGAAGGCGCGAAAGGCGTCTGCAAGCGCATCGGCCGTTTCATTGTCGACCGCGTTACGCACGTCGGTGCGGTTGATCACCACCGTGGTGACCGGTCCGTTTTTCTCGGTCAAAACCTTTCGGCTGGCCGTCATGCCAAGTCGTTCCGTCATTGTGCCGTTAAGCGGGAAGGTCACTGTGCCCGATCGTGGAACGAAGGGGAACGGCCAATTCCTGGCGCCATGCGTATTGTCAAACGGTTCGGTGCAACCTAGTTTTCATCGCACGTGTTTATCGGTTTCCCGACACGTGCACTTCCATTGTTGCAGCAGGCACCGAAACTGCGCCAGTGAGCCCATGAAAATCGATCTCATCGACACGACGAGCGACTACATTCCGCTGTCGCTGTTTTATCTGAAGAGCTATGTGGAGAGGACCCCGTGATTGCCGCACAGGGCAGGATCGATGTGTTCACGCCGACCGAAGCGTCGGATATCGACCGGACGGTCGGCGAAATCATCGCCCGATCGCCCGATATCGTCGGGTTCTCGTGCTACATCTGGAACAGCTCGCAAACGATGGAAATATGCCGGCGCGTCAAGGCTCAGGCGCCGGATGTGACAATTGTTCTGGGCGGTCCGGACGTCTCGTCCGTTCCCGAGAAAACCATTAACGAAAACGACTGGATCGATGTCGTCGTGCGGGGCGAGGGCGAAGAGACCTTTCGCGAACTTCTGCAATTGTGGATCGGTGAGGGGCGGTGTTTCGTCGATGAACGCCTCGATACGGTAGCCGGTCTGGCTTTTCGGCGCGACGGCGCTCTGGTGATTACCGATCGCCGGCCGTTTATCGACGATCTCGACGTCATTCCGTCGCCCTATCTCAACGGATGCATCGATCTGGCGACCGAGAAGCGGACCATCCTGTTCGAAACCTACCGCGGTTGCCCGTTCAAATGCAGCTTCTGCTTCTATCCCAAGGACTATGGCAACCTGCTGCATAGTTTTTCGCTCGACCGGGTCGAACGGGATTTGCGCGACATTCTCCAAAGCGGTGTACGCTCGATTTTCCTGATGGATCCGACCTTCAATATTCCGCCCAAGCGGGCGAAGCGGATTTTGGAAATTATCGCCGAATACAAGCAGTTCGAAGATCTGTCCGTAACGGTCGAGTTGCGCGTGGACCTGCTCGATCGGGAATTCATGGACATGCTGAAGGCGGCGGGGATCGGCATCGTCGAGATCGGTTTGCAGAGCTCCAACGACACCGTGCTCCGCGCGGTCGATCGCAAGCAGAACATGCGCAAGATCACAGAGAACGTGCGGTATCTCCAGTCGATCGATATCGATGTGGTGTGTCAGCTTATCTACGGCCTGCCTGAAGGGACCTATGCGGAGTACCTGGAATCGCTCGATTTCAGTATTTCGCTCGATGCATCCAAGATTGAACCCTATCGGCTGCAATTACTGCCGGGGACGCCGATGTATCAGAACGCGGAATTGCTCGGCCTCAATTTCGTCGATGCCGGCAGCCGGCAAATCATCAGCACGCGCACCATGAGTGG
>CAYYBI010000420.1:0-7828 GCA_964469835.1 uncultured Rhodospirillaceae bacterium | reverse complement strand
TCCCGTTCTTTCCAGCCACGCTCGAAACCGATCAGCAGACCGATCGCCAACGCGACGCCGAGGCGGCTCAAGATCTCCAGAATGTCCGTTGTCAGCACCGGTCTCAACGCGATCGAAAGTTATATTTCATATCGGCAACCGCCTCGGCGGGGCGGGCCCTCGGGCGTGGCCGGGACCCGGTCCCTGGCCCTTTCATGATCCGAATTTTCCCAATACCCGCAATACCGCGGCGATCGTATCGTCCGGTGTCCCGCCGGCATCCACGACCTGCCAGTCGTCCGGCGTCTTGATCCCGGAACGCTGCTTTCTCCCAATTTCAGGCGATGCATCCGAAACGTCATGCCGGCGGTTTGCCAGCCGTTTTCGTTGCACCGGCTCCGGCACATCCAGCCAGATGCCCATGAACGGCAGACCAAGACCGGCTGCCGCGGCCTGCACCGCAGCGCGTTCGGCCGGATCGCCGAACACGGCGTCGGCCACGACCCAGCGGTCGCCGGCAAGCGCCGCCGCGCAAATCTCCGTGAGACGATCGTATACCGCGCGGCTGCACGCCTTCGCGTAGGCCGCTTCCGGCAAGCGGTCGAACAAATCCACATCGAACATTTGTTTTCGGATAACGTCGCTGCGGACCAGCAAGGCGCCGGCGGCCCCACCCATGCTCGGCGCGATGGACCTTGCGAGCCGGCTTTTACCGCTGCCCGAAAGTCCGCCGATCGCGATCAGTCCAGGCTGAAGGGGTTTCACAATGCGCTTGGCCAGCTGGAAATACGCCTTTGCCGCTTCTAGAAGCGCCGTGCGAACCAATTCCTCACTGGCCTTTTCCGCCGTGGCGGCCGTAACGTGCGCGCGAATGGCGGCGCGGACCGCCATGAACAGCGGCAGAAGCTTGACCCCGTCATAGTCGCCGGTTCTGGATACGTAGCGATTCAGCAGTAAATTCGCGAAGCCGCGCATACCGCGATATTCCAGATCCATCAGCAGGAATGCGAGATCGTAGAAAACATCGATTCGCGCTAATCCTTGGTCGAACTCGATGCAGTCGAAAAGTACGGGTTTCCCCGCGTACAAAAAAAGGTTCTTGAGATGGAGATCACCATGACATTGGCGCACGAAGCCATCGCGCGCACGCTGCCGCAGAGACGTCTTCGCCCTGTCATCGAATAGACCGGTGCAGCGCTGCTGAAATTCCGATATTTCTTCCGCCGAAAATAGTTCCGGACTAAAGACGTTCAGGCTGGCCGCGTTGCCTGCGATCACATGCTCCAGGCCGGCCACGAAATCCACATCTGATGTCCGTTCAGCTGTCTCATGAAACTGTGCAACGGTATCGGCCAGCGCTTCGATCAAATCCTCGTCGAGGGCACCGCGTTGGGCCAACTGATCGAACAGTGCGTCCTGGTCGAAGCGCCGCATCACCACCACCCAGTCCAGCGGTGTGCCCGGCCCCCCTAATGCGAGCGCGCCGGCGGCGTTACGCATGACCGGTGATGCATTGAGGTAGATCTCCGGCGCCGTTCGCCGGTTCAACTTGACCTCCGCCCGGCAAAACTCCCGTCGCTTCCCAATCGACGAAAAATTCATATAGGGAAACCAGACGGCGCGCTTCAATTTGTAAGCCAGGTCGCCGCACAGAAAGATCATCGCGCCATGGGTCTCGATGATCTCATCGGCTGGCGATCCGCTTCCCGCCCCGGATGCGAGGAAGGCAATGGTATCCGATTGATCTTCGGTGACAGCGCCGGCGCGTTGCTTCTCCGCAGCGTTAGGGACCATTCCCAAAGTCATTGACGCACCCCGTCTGCCGCATGACCCCCCAATCCGGGAAAACCGGATTTCCGAATATGGAGCGATACGCCTTGCCCGCAGCTATATGCGGTTTATGCGCAAAGCCTCTCGCCCCGGTCGCCTTCGGCAATGTCCTCAAGCGATTTCAGATCGTGCACTTCGATAAGGTGAGGGTCAGGAATGGAGATAATGCCTTCTTTCCGCATCTGCGCGAATGCCCGGCAAACCGTTTCGTGGGTGAGGCCGAGATGATCGGCGATATCAACCCGCGTCATCGGAATAGCAATATGCGCGATTCCACTTGCTGATTTAGCAGGTTGGCCGAAATCCAAGAGAAAGGATGCAACTTTTTCGATCGCAGATTTCCGTCCGAGCAGCACGAGTTGCCGCTGGGCGGTGCGAAGCTCTTCGGTTACCTGACCAAGCATGAATTTTTGCAACGCATGATCGCGCTCGACCTCTTCATCGAAGTCCCGGCGGCGAATTCGAACGAGTTCGACGTCGGACACCACCTCGGCATTGTACGGATAGACATCGCCCGCCGTTAGTCCAAGGTATTGGCCGGCCCGGCAAAACCGACTGACTTGCCGGCGTCCGTCCGACATCAGGCGGTAGATGCACAACGTGCCGCTTTTGACCTTGAAGATAGCATCCGCATCGTCGCCTTCCCAGATAAGGCATTCCTTGGCGACGTTTCGTTGCACGGCTCCCAAGGCGTTGCACAAATAATCGTCCGCCGGAAGGCCGACGCTTTGAGAATAGATCGCGGCATCAATATCTCGTTGTCCCGATCCGACGACGTAAACATCCCTTTTCAAGGTGATTGGTGTCGTGATCTGCCCCATAACCTCGCTCCCTCATCTCCGGTTGCAAAACGTATAATGCTTCTTGGTATTAGACGAACCATATGGCGGGTCGGATAGTCAGCAATTGTACGTAAGGGACTCTACCTAGTGCGGCGCGGACGATCCCTGCGTGGCGGCGGTCGCCGCGGTGTTAACAGGCGACGGGAACCGCGCCGCCTCGTAGCACGGTGACGAGAAGCGGCGGTTCGCCGGAGTGTCCCTCAATCGCGTGCAGTAGCGTTGCCCCACTCATCTCGGGCAGTCGTAGCTCCATGCTTTGCCATGAGTTTCCGGATTTCCAGTTGTGCAGAAGAAAATCGTCATAGGTGGAATACGTGCGCGCCGCATAGCCGGCCGATTGCAACAGCACCGTCAGCGACTCTCTAAAAGCACGGTCAGAGTCGACGATATAAACCGTGCGGTGTTCTCGTCCAGTGAGTTGCTTCGCCATGACAGTTTCAGCCCAAGAGTCGATATGCAGATTAACCGGCAGAACCGGGCCCAATGGGCGAGCCTGCAGTGTCACAGTGTGCTATTCCGAATTGGAGATTTACAGTCCGGGAAAATACCTAAAATTTGGCCGCCAAATGCCCTTGCCGGCTCGGTCCGGTTACAAGGGCTCCGGATCGATACCGGCGGCAAGTGCCATTCTGACCAGATGGGAAAGACTTTCCGCACCCATCTTTTCCATGACACGGGCCCGGTGGATCTCCGTCGTACGCGGACTGATGCCCAATTCATAGGCGATGATTTTGTTGGGTCGGCCGATGACGAGCTGTTCGAGCACTTCGCGCTCGCGCGGCGACAGATTGTCGATCTTGGCCCGAAGCTCAAGGTTGACGCCGGGCGCCGCCGCCTGTGACAGCGCTATCGCGCGTTCGATGCCGTCCAGGAGGTCGTCGTCCCGGAACGGTTTTTCGATGAAATCGGCGGCGCCGCTTTTCAGCGCCCGAACCGCCATTGGCACGTCGCCGTGGCCGGTAATCATGATCACCGGGAGATCAGGCCGCTTCGTCTTCAAGGCTTCCTGCACCTCAAGACCGCTCATTACGGGCATACGAACGTCTAGCAGCAGGCAGGCGCCCGAGACCTCTTGGCAGACATCGAGAAATGCCGGGCCCGACGGATAGGTTTCTGCGGCATAACCGGCCGATTTCAACAACACGGCGAGCGAGGTTCGGAAGGCTTCGTCATCGTCGACAACCAGTATGGTCTTTTCAGCCATTGGCGTCCTCCCCCCGTTTCGTTGTTGGTAAGCTGAAAAAAAATGTTACGCCGGGCCCGTCATTGGGCGTAGCCCAAATCCTGCCGTCGTGACTTTCGATGATCGACTGGCAGACCGAGAGGCCGATTCCCAGGCCGTCGGTCTTACTGGTGTTGAACGGGAGAAAGAGTTTTTCGGCGATTTCGTCGGCGATGCCGGGGCCTTCGTCGGACACCGAAACCACCACTTCATCGTTGCCGCCGAATTCCGTGGCGATCAGCAAACGCCCAGATCCGATCGGCGACATGGCATCGAGACTGTTCCGGACGAAATTGACCAGAACCTGCTGGATTTGGATTCGGTCGATCAGAACCTCGGGAAGGTCATCGGCCAAGTCGAACGCAACGTCGATACCCGCCGCCATCGCACCGGTCAAGGCGATCGTGCTAGCCTCCCGAACCACGTCATTGATATTGTCGTTGAACCGCTCGGTTTCGCCGCGTGCCGCAAAATCGCGCAGTCGCTTTATAATCTGTCCGGCGCGGAACGCCTGATCCGACGCCTTCACCATGAAATCGCGGATTTCCGCCGTCTCGTCGCCAAACTGCGCCTCCAGCATGCGGTTGCAGGCCTGCAGATAGTTCATGATCGTTGCCAGCGGCTGATTGATTTCATGCGCCAGGCTTGTCGCCATCTCGCCCATCACGCTCAAGCGCGATACATGGGTGAATTCCGATTGCAGTTCGCGCAAACGCCGGTCGGTTTCGCGCACCGCCTCTTCCACCCGTTTGCGGTCGGTAAGGTCGCGCATAAAGCCGGTGAAGATTCTGTCGTTCGCGGTCATGACCTCTCCGACCGCCAGGTCCACGGGAAATTGGTCTCCGTTCTTCTTGCGGCCGGTGACCTCGCGTCCGATACCGATAATGCGTCTTTCGCCCGTGTCCAAATAACGTGCAAGATATCCGTCATGCTTGTCATGATAAGGGGCCGGCATCAGTACCTTTACGTTTTGCCCAACTAATTCCGCCGCCGAATAGCCGAACATGCGTTCCGCCGCCGGATTAAAGGAGATGATTGCGCCGTCCGGCTTGATTGTAACGATCGCATTGGGCGACGATTCGAAAGTCGATTTCAGGATGGCTTCGCTGTCTCGCAGTGACAATTCAGAGCGGACTTTGTCGGTCAGATCGATGCCGGTTCCGATCACGAAATCCACGCCGCCGTCCGCGTTTCGTGAAACCGTATTGGACCAGGCTAGAAAAAGCCTGTCACCGGTCTTGGTGACCCAATGATTTTGGTACTCACTCGGCAGGTTGCCGGCATATAAATTGGCGAAGACCGAACGAACGGCCTCGACTTCTTCATCGGGTATCAGGAAATCCCAGACCGCCCGGCCCAGAATTTCGGCCTCCTTATATCCGGTAAGGCGCTCGCAAGCCGTATTGAAGCGCGCCACCCGCCCCTCGCTGTCGAGAAAGACGACAAGCGCACCGATTGTATCGAGCAGCTTGTCATAGGACTCAGTCGAAATGCGTGAGTGTTCGGCCATTGGCGAATTGTCTCTTAATCGGCTCCGCGGAACAACGCGACAAATAGACCGCTAACAACGGATGCGCTGTCGCCCGCGCATTGGACGGAGGTTCGATTGATTCGCATCAATGCCGAAGTATCGGCCATCGCGCTTCATGGTTTCGTAGGATCCCCTGGAAATGAGTGTGAGAGGGATAACCATGGACGAAAAACAAATTTCCGAATATGCGCACCGGTTGCGAGAGTCGCATGGCGACAAAGCGGAGCTGGTGGCCGCGCAGAAATCGAGAGAACTCGAGGGCCAGAACAAAATGGAGGATGCCGAAGACTGGAATCGCATTCGCGCCGCCATTCGGTCTTTACGCGACGTGAAGCTCTCATAGCGGGCCCAGCATATCGAGGAATCGGAGAACCGACCCCGCCGCCGCAGAAGTATCCAATTTGCACCGTGGCCAGGCGGGCACGAGTTAGGAGATGCGCAATGCCACGAAAATCGACACAATGGGTCCTTGTTGCAAATGGCTTTAAAGCCTGCATTCTTTCCATTGAAAAGAGGAAAGACGTGTCGCTGATAAAGGAATACCAATCGGCGACGCTGCCGACGCGGGAGTTGGTCTCCGACCGGCCCGGCCGCGGTTTCGATCGGCATGGCGACGGCCGTCATTCGATGGAGCCGCCGAGCGATGCGCATCGCCAGACCAGCGTCCGGTTTCTCCATGATGTCGCGAAATATCTCGATCAGGAACGGCTTCAAAATCACTATCAGCAGCTCATTGTCATCGCCGCGCCGACGGCGCTTGGCGTACTCCGCCAGCAATTTTCCAAGGCGGTTACCGAAGCGGTAAACCGCGAAATTCCCGCTGACCTCACGCACTACCGGTTCGACGAGCTACCGGCCTACCTCGAGAAGCTAGAGGGCGAGTGAACGCGCATGCGCCCGCTGAAATACGCCGCGGGTCGCTTAGGGGTTTGCGCCGGTGGGCCTCATGCCAGTCAGCACCACCATGGTGCGGATTGGTTCGATTCTGATATCTTGAGAAAGCGACACTGAGAAAGCCAGATCTGCCGTATGGACAAAAAAATCCATTTGAATGCTTGGTACGTGCTGTTCGCATTGCTTGCGATCGTCTTCATCCGTAATTGGTGGGACGCGAGTCAGCAGGTTGAAAAAATTCCATATAGTGAATTCCAGAGTCTTCTGGCGGCCAACAAGATAAAGAACATCGCGATTGCCGAACACTACGTTCGCGGAACGCTTCGCGAACCGCTGCCGGACGGTCGGAGCCAGATTTTCACGCTGCGGGTCGACCCGGGCTTCGCAAAGGATCTCGCGCAATACGATGTCACCTATACGGCGATTATTGAAAACAAATTCTTCTCGAACCTGTTGTCGTGGGTCCTGCCGGTGCTGTTTTTCTTCGGCATCTGGTATTTCGTCATGCGCCGCTTTGCGTCGCAGCAAGGTCTCGGCGGCATGATGTCTGTCGGCAAGAGCAAGGCCAAGGTCTATGTCGAGACTGATACCAAGGTGACCTTCGACGATGTCGCCGGCGTGGACGAGGCGAAGGAAGAACTGCGGGAAATCGTGGAATTTCTCAAGGACCCGGCGACCTATGGCCGGCTCGGCGCCCGCATCCCCAAAGGCATCTTGCTGGTCGGCCCGCCCGGAACGGGCAAGACACTGTTCGCGCGGGCTGTCGCGGGCGAGGCCGGTGTGCCGTTCTTTTCTATCAGCGGCTCGGAATTCGTCGAGATGTTCGTCGGTCTCGGCGCCGCCCGTGTTCGCGATCTCTTCGAACAGGCCCGGAAGAGCGCCCCTTGTATCATCTTCATCGACGAGCTGGACGCACTCGGGCGCGCGCGCGGTGCAGGGCCAATGGGGGGTGGCGCCGATGAAAAAGAGCAGACCTTGAATCAGCTCCTGAGCGAGCTCGACGGGTTTGATCCGAGTTCCGGCGTCGTGCTGCTCGCGGCGACCAACCGTCCCGAAATCCTCGACCCGGCCTTGTTGCGCGCGGGCCGATTCGACCGGCAAGTACTGGTCGATCGTCCGGATCGGGCGGGCCGGGTGGCGATCCTCAAGGTGCACATGCGAAAGATCGAAGTCGACGAGGACGCGGACCGTGAACAAATAGCCGCCCTGACCCCGGGGTTTACCGGCGCCGATCTGGCCAACTTGGTCAACGAAGCCGCGATCCTTGCCACCCGCCGGTCGGGCACCACCGTTACGATGAATGACTTCACAGGCGCGATCGAACGGATCGTCGCCGGGCTGGAAAAGAAAAGCCGGGTCATCAATCCCATGGAACGCCGGGTGATCGCCTATCACGAGCTGGGCCACGCCTTCGTCGCGATTTGCCTCGCCGACAGCGACCGGGTCCACAAGGTATCGATCATTCCGCGCGGCGTCGGTGCATTGGGATACACGATCCAGCGGCCGACCGAGGATCGATACCTGATGTCG
>CAYYBI010000419.1:0-3231 GCA_964469835.1 uncultured Rhodospirillaceae bacterium | reverse complement strand
CCGACTTGCCGACGCCGAGGCCCTGCTGCAATCGATTGACACCGTTCAGCCGGGAATTTCGGACGTTTGCCATCTGCGCGGTGTCATCGCCCTGCAATCCGGCACACCCGAAAGGGCCATCCCCCATTTGCAGACGGCGATCGCCGCCAGCCCGCGCCTGGCGGAACTTCACGCGTTGCTGGGGACCGCTTGTGCGGAATGCCGACAAACCGAGACCGCGATTGGCGCTTTCAAACGCGCGCTTCGGCTAAATCCAAAATCTGTGGATACCCAATATAATTTCGCCAATGTGTTGCGCGACGCCGGCCGGCTGGCCGATGCCGAACCGCACTACCGGAATGCGATCCGGCTGGAACCGGATTTCGCCGATGCCCACTACAATCTCGGCTTGGCGCTGATCGCCGCGGAGCGGTATGCAGACGCGGTGGAAAGTCTGCAAGCCGCGCAGGTCCTTTCGCCGGGTCACGCCGACGTCCATATCAGCTTGAGCAACGCCTACAGCATGCTGCGCCAGTATTCCGACGGCGAACGGCACGCCCGGGCGGCGCTCGATATCGAACCGGACGGCATGACCGCCCACAACAACCTCGCCCGGGCGTTGCAGGGGCTCGGACGGACCGACGAAGCGGCCGAGTCCATGCGCCGCGCCCTGGCACTGGACCCCGAAAACGCCACGCTACACGCCAATTACGGCAATATCCTCGAGGATCTTGGCATGGCGGCCGACGCCGAGACCGCCTACCGCAAGGCCATCGCCTTAGCCCCGGACTTTGCCGGCGCCCATACCAATCTGGGTTTGCTGCTGCTGTTGACCGGAAAGTACGAGGAAGGCTGGCGTGAATATGATTGGCGCTGGCGCCGGCTCCATTGGGCGCGCCGGCCTTTCCCGCAAGCCCCCTGGAACGGCGAAGATCTATCGGGCAAGACCGTGCTGGCCTGGGGCGACGAAGGACCCGGCGATGAAATCCTGTTCGCCAGCCTGCTGCCGGATCTGATCGCCGCCGCGGGCACCTGCATCGTCGAATGCGCGCCGCGCCTGGTCGGCATGTATGAACGGGCCTTTCCCGAGGCCGAAATCCACTCCCGTCGAGCGAAGCTGTCGCGGCAGTTGCTCCGGAAAGACATCGACTATCAAACCCCTTTCACGGAATTGGCGCGGTGGTTGCGGCCGAACCTCGCCGCAGCGGTAAAGCCGGCAAGCGCATATCTGAACGCCAATGCCGAATTAGCCGCGACATGTCGGGCACGGTACCGCCAATTCAACGACACCCCGGTTGTCGGTATCGCCTGGGCCAGTGGAAATCTGCGCCGGCCGGATCGCAACGCACCGTTGCCGCTGTGGGATCCGATTCTCAACGTGCCAGGATTGACCTTCCTGTCTCTGCAATACGGCGATCATGCGGACGCCATCGCCGATGTCCGGGACCGGCTTGGCGTAACCATCCATGAAGATCCTGAGATCGACCAACTCAAGAGCCTGGAACAGTTCGCCGCGCAAATCGAGGCGGTCGACATCGTCGTGTCGATCACCAACACAACGGTGCATATGGCGGGCGCCATCGGCAAGACCGTATGGACAATGCTCCCCTTCATGCCGGACTGGCGCTATCAATTGGATCGTGACGACACGGCCTGGTATCCCTCGATGCGGCTGTTCCGCCAGCACCGTGCGCGCCATTGGGACGAGGTGATCGCGCGCGTGGCCACGGAACTCGCAGCGTTCCGCGACACATTGACATAGCGCACGGCAGACAGGGAAACACGGCTTGTGGCCGTTGCCGGCAATGTGTATTCACATCGGCGACATGACCGATCGGCCGTGGGGCCATTGAAAGTTGCACCGGGGCGTACCGCCGAATATGGCGAATATTCGCGCCGCAATACCGGAATGGATAGGCAATGCCGCAGGAGCTGATCCGCGTCTTTATCGGCTATGACCCGCGCGAGGCCATCGCCTACAATGTGTTGGCGCATTCCATTCAACGCCGGGCCAGCCGCCCGGTCGCGGTGGCGCCGCTCATGCTGTCGCAGCTCGGCGCGTTGATGTGGCGCGAGCGCCATCCCCTGCAATCGACGGATTTTTCGTTCTCCCGCTTCCTCGTCCCCTATCTTTGCGGGTTCGAAGGATGGGCGATGTTCATGGATTGCGACATGCTGATGCTGGACGACGTCGCCCATCTCTGGGGCCTGCGCGACGACCGCTACGCGGTAATGTGCGTTCATCACAATCATATCCCGGAAGAGGAAACGAAATTCCTCGGTCAACCGCAAACCCGCTTCGAAAAGAAGAACTGGTCCAGCGTGATGCTGCTGAATTGCGCACGGTGCGGCGCCTTGACGCCGGATTATGTGAATTCGGCCAGCGGGCTCGAACTGCACCGCTTCCATTGGCTGGAGAGCGAAGATCTGGTCGGCGAAATTCCGCACCGCTGGAACCATCTGGTCGACTACGACCCCGCAGCGCCGGTGGATGAAATTTCCAACCTTCACTACACGACCGGCGGACCGTATTTCGAGGACTACAGGGATTGTGGCTACGCCGACCTATGGCTGGCCGAGCGGGAGCATATGACCCGCAGGGGCAGTGACTAGCCGGCCGCGTGCCCTACGCCCGTTCAATCGCCCTGCGGTAGTTCACCGGCGCGTGGTCGGCGAGATCGCGGATCCAAACCTTGTCCCACTGCCCCGCAGTCGCCTTAAAATGTTCCGACCGGGCCTGCCAGCGCGCGGCGTCCGGCTCCTCCGTCCCGCTTAGTACACCGGCGCTGTCGATGTAATGCGCCGTACCAACATGGTCATACAATGCCGGTGGAATACGGCAGACGATGTCGCAGCAGTTGACATGGCGGTGGATCGCTACACCTTCCAGCGTCGCCGCAAAGTCGTCATCGCCTACGGTCGGCGAGCCGTAGGTATACAGCGTATCGGGCGCACAACGGCTCGCCGCCAGCGTCGCCAACGCCGCACCCAAACTATGCCCGGTGAACAGCACAGGCGTTTCCAGCCGATCGAGATGCGGCGCTATATCGTCCCAAACGCGCGCCAGCGCCTGAGCGAACCCACGATGCACCTTGCCCCCTCCTGGCCACGCCTGGGGAATAAAATCGAGATCGGTAAACAAGTCCTGAAGCTGTACCAGCGCGCGGTCGAACAGGTCCCGCAGATCGGGCAATCGCCCGGCCATCATCTCCGCCGCCGCCTGCTGCCAACTGCCACCGGCACTTTGCATCA
>CAYYBI010000418.1:0-2717 GCA_964469835.1 uncultured Rhodospirillaceae bacterium | reverse complement strand
CGCGGGTCTGATTGCGATAGCGCCAATCGTTCTCGCGCTCTGGGCGGTGCTCGGCGCCGGCGCTCCCCCCGTCTGGATTGTCGTCGGCGTGGCGGTGGGCGGCCTCGGTGGGTTGCTGATGAAGACGCTGACCGAGCTCACCGTCATCATCACCGACATGCTGCTGCCGCAATAGACGGGGAAGCGGCGCAGCATGGATCACGATCTGATCATTATCGGCGGTGGGTTGGCGGGTCTGACCGCCGCCAACCGCGCGTCGGAGCTGGGCCTGCGGCCGGTCGTCCTGGAACAAGGCAGCGACGAACGCTACCCCTGCAACTCGCGCTTTGCCGGCGGCCTGGTCCATGTGGTGTTCAAGGACATGGCGCGGGACGCCGAAGCGCTGCACGACGCGATCGAAGGCGTAACCGGCGGACTGACGGACGAAGGCCTTACCCGGCTGCTCGCTGAAGAAAGCCCGCGCGCCATCGACTGGATGCGCGACCAGGGCGCCAAGTTCATCAAGGCGGGCCCCCAGGAATGGATGCGCTGGGTGCTGGCGCCACCGCGGCCGCGCGCGCCCGGCTTGAACTGGCAGGGCCGCGGCCCGGACGTGCTGCTGCGGACCCTCACCGCAAATCTGGCGACGCGCCAGGGCCGCGTCTTGCGGGGTGTACGGGCGGACCGTCTGCTTATCGAAGACGGCCGAGTCGCCGGCGTCACCGCGATCCAGGATGGGGCGGAGACGGCCTTGCGCGCTCCGGTCGTTGTCATCGCGGATGGCGGTTACCACAACAACGAAGCGCTGGTGCGCGACCATATCTGCAAGACGCCGGATGCGCTGTTCCGCCGCAATGCCGGGACCGGCCATGGCGACGGGGTTGCCATGGCGCGACAAGCCGGCGCCCGGCTCATCGATATGGAGCATTTCTACGGCCATTTGCTCGGCCGTGAAGTGTTCGAGAATGAGAAACTATGGCCCTACCCGATCCTCGATCACGCCGCCGGCTCCGGCGTGCTGGTAGACGCCAATGCAAAACGCTACTGCGACGAAGGTATCAGCGGCGTCTATATGGCGAACGAAACGGCCCGCTTGCCCGACCCGCGCGGTATCGTCGTGGTGTTCGACGAGGAAATCTGGACCACCGTGGCCGCCGACCAGAGCTACCCGCCGACCATCAACGATACTTTCATCCGCGCCGGCGGTACCGTACTGGAGGCCTCGACCATCGCCGAACTAGCCGTGCTCGCCGGCCTGCCCGCCGACACGCTGCAGGAAACCGTGGATGCCCATAACGCGGCATTGGAGACCGATACGCTTGGTGATCTTTCACCGGTGCGCAGCAACGCCCGCGGCAACGCCCGGTCGATCGTCAAGCCGCCGTTCCGCGCAATCCTGGCCTGCGCCGGCATCACCTATACCTTCGGCGGCATTGCCATCGACCGCAACGCCCGCACGCTGGACGCGAGCGGCACACCCATACCTGGCCTCTATGCCGTCGGCTCCTGCAGCGCCGGCGCGGAAGGCGGTCCGCGCGCCGCCTATATCGGCGGGCTCTCGAAGGCGGTCATCACCGGCCTGTGCGCCGCGGAACACATCGCTGGGAACAAATAGATCGCCACTACGGCGCTGTGCATTTAGGCCTGCCCGGCGGCGGCCCCACCGAGGACGCTCACGTTCAGCATGCTGGCGCTGAACAGCAGTTCTTCCAACGCGTCGTCGACGTCCGCCCGCTCGATCTCACACTCCCCGCCGCGCCGCAAGGCGTTCTGGGCAACCCTGCGCATTAGCTCCTTGATCAAGGCGCCGCTCGAGCCGTCGGTCTTCCGCACCAGCAGTTCGAACAAATCGTCGCTGATCTCGAGGTTACGGGCGTACAGTTTTGCGAGCGCCAAACGGCAATCTGCGTCGGGCAGCGGGAATTCTATTGTTTGATCGATACGTCCCGGGCGCGCGGCGAGCGCCGGCTCAAGAGCGTCCGGACGATTGGTCGTCAATACGAATAGGATCTCGGCGTCCTGCTTCAGCCCGTCCATCTCGTTCAGCAGCTTGTTCAGAAGCACTTCTTCGCAGACGTCTGACATCGACACGCGGTTGCGGGCAATAAGGTCGGCATCCTCGATGACGACGATCGACGGTTGTAGCAGGCGCGCCAACGCCATGTACTCGGGCAGCAGAGCGACCTGTTCGGCGGTAATCAACAGCGTGGTGTGACCGGTTAGGCGCGATGCCAGATAGTGGATGCAATGCGTCTTGCCGGTACCCGGCGCCCCATGGAAAAGCAGCCCCTTCTTGGTCGACATCCCAAGTTTCGCGAGCCCGTCCCGCTGCGCGAAAAAATCGAAGACGTTGCGCTCCAACAACTGCAATGTCCGATCCGGCAGAATGACCTCGTCCTGCTCGATCTGCCGTAAGCGGTGCACTGTGATATCGGTGGCGAGACCCGGATAATTCGGCGACGGCTCCAGCGATAGAACCTTGCCGCGATAGGTCGTGCCAGCGCGCACCGCATCTTCCAGTGTCTCGAAATAGCGTCTGGTGAGCGCCTCTCCCGCGGTCCCTGCCGGGACAGCAATTTCCACCTGCGAACCATGCTTTTGGCCATATTCCGTAGCTTCCGCCAGCACGATGACGTGCGGCAGTTCCGAGTCCTCGACCAACCACATGGCGGACTTGAGACATTGTACCGGCGCTTCTTCGCCGACATCGACGTCTTCGTATTGCAGCGGCCCGATAC
>CAYYBI010000417.1:0-6423 GCA_964469835.1 uncultured Rhodospirillaceae bacterium | reverse complement strand
TTTATCGCCCCGCCACGTTCCGCAACCACCGAGCATTAGGCTGACGAAGAACACCAAAACAATGGTCGTCAGTAGTCGAAATCTGGTCATCAGCCCCCTCGGCCTTCGCGTGGCTACGTTAGTTCTCACTCTCTAATCCAGCCCAAAAACTCGCCACTCTAGCGGAGCCAAAAAACTCGGGTGTCCGCTTCACCCTAATACCGGACATTCCAGACGCCGTACGCGACTTCTGCTTATGACCGATACTGTTGATAAAGTATTTTTCAGCGACCATGACGAAACATTGATTCGTAGAAAAGGTCCGCACCGCAACGATGATTCGCCATCGGGGATAATCTGATTCAAATGTTGCGCGGCTTAGGGCGAAGACCGACTTTATCAACAGTATCGACCCAGAGCGGACATTCAGGCCCAATAAAAGGGGAAGCCCCCGAAGGGGCTAGGTAGTTCCGCGCCGATCAACGCCTACCGCCGATGATCTTTTATTTCGCGGCGTTCCCGGCAATCATCAGGCGTGGCGTGAGTGTGACGATGTGCTTGGTACCAGCATTGTCCACGACTTCGGCCGAAGCAAGGCCTTCGCCGGTCTCCTGCACATAAATCTCTATCGGTGCCGGAATTCTATGTTCAATGCTGTCTGTGATAATCGTCAAATCGCCGCCTTTTGGTTCAAATGTAATTCCCGTAAGGGCTGCCTTCTTGGCAACGATCTGATCGCCGATGGAAAGCGAGGCCACTTCAATCTCAATTTCCTTCGAGCGAAGCGACTTTGCGACGCGGTCAAAGTAGGAATGCCAGTCCGATTTGGCCAGTTTCATAGTTGCCATGAGATTGTCTCCACAAGTTACCCACTTCTGGGCGTGCACTGAAGTGGCGCATCGCCCCTTTCATCAGCGCCACAACAGCATTGATCGGCCCCAACCTCATTGACCTCAATCACCGTCAATAAAAATGTCGACCCAAAATTACGCAAGCGGCCGTTCACGCCAAGGATGAGGGTGGCACGTTGCTGACGTGACATGGGTGATAATTTCCGCTCTTGCCTTCGGAGCGGATTGTTTTTGTGATGCGCGTCGGGAGTCTGCTGATGAGCCTGAACGGAAATGGCGTATGGATACCGGTCGCCGCGAATCGGCAATTCACCAAATAGCCGTTCTTGAAAAAGCAGAGGACTGTTACCGGTGATCGATTACCGTCAATCTAGACAATCTCCTCTCAGGACGTCTTCTCGGCAAAACCAGCCTGGATGCTTTTGATTTCAGCCAGCGCTTCCTTCGACAGCGGGCCTTTTTCGACCGCGGCGGCCGCGCGCTGCAATTCGTCGAGTGTCGCGATGCCGACCTCGGCTGTTGAAACCGCTGGATTCGAAATCGCGTACCGGACCGCCAATTCCGGCAGGTTTGCGGCGTGCCCTGCCGCGACAACCGGCTCGAACCGCACGGCGCAGTTTACATCCGTCGCATAATCCGGGCTCGATCCGATCGGCGGTGCCTGCTTTCTTACGGATTAGGTCCGCTCTTACCTTCGGAGCGGACATTCCAGCGACCGCACTCGATTTCCGCTTATGATGCGGTGGACGGCGCCCCGCGCGGCCTTCGTCGAATTGACCGGAGTCACCGAAAGCATGCATCCGAACAGCTTTTTAGTATTAATCTGGTTAGGTTTCTGCGGGCGTCAGTTGCCTGAAGTGACTTTACCCCCTTGTTTATTTTAAGCAGTGTTCTGGCGATTTATCCAACCGCCACGACATCCTGCCTTGCAGGTTCACTGAGCGCCCGGCGATGTGCGCCGGGCGGTCAGGCGATAACAACTTCTAGTGATGGAAGCCACTTGCCTCATCACCACCCATCGGGCGGGAGATGGGGTGCTCTTTGAAGTAATCGAGGGCACGCTGGATGTCGTCAATCAGCAGCGACGCCAAGTCCATGCTCACACCGTGACGCACCAGGATACGCTGAATGACGAGATCCTCGCGGTTCGCCGGCAACGAGTAAGCCGGCACCTGCCACCCTCGGCTGCGCAAGCGATCGGCGACGTCGTAGAGGGTATAGCCCTTAGTGTCGAAGCCGTCCTTTATCTTCCAGCACATGGCCGGGATGCCCCCGCTCGGATCGCCGCCGAAGATGATCTCGAAAGGCCCCATGTTGGCGATCTTGTCGGACAGGTACTGAGCTGTCTCGTAGCAAGCTGTATGGACCTTGCGGTAGCCTTCCCTGCCAAGACGCAGAAAATTATAGTACTGAGCGACGATCTGTCCGCCCGGCCGCGAAAAGTTGAGCGCAAAGGTCGCCATCTCGCCACCGAGGTAGTTCACGTTGAAGATCAGATCTTCCGGCAGATCGCTCTGTTCCCGCCAGACCACCCATCCGACCCCGAGCGGCGCCAGACCAAACTTGTGACCCGACGTATTGATCGACTTCACGCGCGGGATACGGAAATCCCATTCCAAATCGGGTGCGCAGAACGGCGCAAGAAAGCCGCCGCTGGCGCCGTCGACATGGATAGGAATGTCCAGGTCGGTCTCTTTTTGCAGCTTATCGAGGGCGTCGGCAATCGCCTTGACCGGTTCATAATCGCAGGTGAAGGTGACGCCGAGGGTCGGAACCACGCCGATGGTATTCTCGTCGCAGCGCTTGATAACCTCTTCCGGTGTCAACAGCAGTCGGCCCTTCTCCATCGGGACCTCGCGGAGCTCGACGTCCCAGTAGCGGGCGAACTTGTGCCAGCAGATCTGGACCGGACCGGTGATCATATTCGGCTTGTCCGTCGGCTTGCCCTGGGCCTTCATCTTCTCGCGCCAGCGCCACTTCATTGCCATGCCGCCGAGCATCGCCGCCTCGCTGGACCCTGTGGTCGAGCAGCCTGTGGCGTTGGCCGCATCGGGCGAGTTCCACAGATCGGCCATCATATTGACACAGCGCGCCTCGATCTCCGCCGTCTGCGGATACTCGTCCTTGTCGATCATGTTCTTGTCGACACAAATATCCATGAGCTTGTGGACCTCGTCTTCGACCCACGTCTGGCAGAACGTCGCAAGGTTCTGGCGCGAGTTCCCGTCCAGCATCAGTTCGTCGCGAACCACGGCGAAGGCGTGCGCCGGAGCGTGCTCGTTTTCTGGCATCTTGTATTTCGGCATGGAGACCGAGAGGTCGGTCGACGCATAGACGTCGTCGAGGCTATCTGCTCTGATATCGTTTTGTGAATGAACTGCCATTGTGACTCTCCTATGTATGCGGATTGTTGTTAGATTTCTTGACGGAACGGATGGTGTTCGGTGTTGTCTACTCCCTCCGTTGAACGGACGTTGCGCGTGCATTCGTTAAACGAATTCCCCGTTTGCATGGCCGGCTGGCGGAAATGCGGAAACGGAGAATTTTCAATGAGTTCCTGACGCCAGTGCTCCGCCCGATCGACGACGCTGAGTGAGCGTTGAAATTTGCGTACATAAATCATCGGCAGATCGGCCTTCGTAGGCACGAAATTGAATGCGTCTTCATCAACTTCGCCTCGATCCAGAAACACCATGATCCCTGACCACACCTTTCGCGCGCCGGCGGACCACGCTGCACATTCCGATTACTAACCTGCGTCACGTCGACACCGCATGGCTCCATCCCGCGCGACGATATTCCAAATAATGGATTGCAGAACAACATCCGTAAATGGGCAGTACTACCTACGCAGCTGATATCGGTGCGGCGTCCGCGGTCGCCCGGCGAATTATTGCTATGGCGGTACGGCTGAGATAGCGAGGAGAGGACCCGATTAAGCTTGGTCGGCGGATTTTGGCAGGGGCCTCAATATTGGCAATGGGCAAGGTTTACATTCGACCGAAGCGGTGTTGTCCCTGATACGGGCGCTGGCGAGGATAATGGCCTTTCGCATGACGGCGGTCAGTGCGACCTTTGGCGGCTTGACGATTTTGGTGACGCGGCGCTGCCCTTCGTCCCACAAGTCAGGCGGTAGGCATTTCAGGCTCCGTGGCAAAACCAGTCTGGATGCTTTTGATTTCAGCCAGCGCTTCCTTCGACAGCGGGCCTTTTTCGACCGCGGCGGCCGCGCGCTGCAATTCGTCGAGTGTCGCGATGCCGATCTCGGCTGTTGAAACCGCTGGATTCGAAATCACGTACCGGACCGCCAATTCCGGCAGGTTTGCGGCGTGCCCTGCCGCGACAACTGGCTCGAACCGCACGGCGCGGTTTACATCGGTCGCATAATCCGGGCTCGATCCGATCGGCGAGACGGTCTGCATACCTAAGGGATGGCGCGCCTCGCTGCCGGACAACGCGCCGCCGGCCAGAACCCGAACGCCGATCGATCCAACACCGTGGCGCTCCGCTGCCTTCAAGAGCTGCCGGTAGTCCTGTGCCGGATACCCGGCCGGAACGGCTTCACCGGCCGAAGGAACGAGCATGTTGTAGAAGATCTGCGCGCTGTCGAAGCAGCCCGATTCCAACAGCCTGTGCAGCGCATCCGTACCGCCTTTTGCGGTAAAACCGAGATAGCGGGTTTTGCCTTCGTCGCGCAGTTTCATAAACACAGGCACGATATCGTTGAGGACTTGATCGGCGGTTAGGTTTCCTCTGTCGCTTGGGGCCTCCAGCACATTGTGCAACTGAAAGATATCGACGCGGTCCTGCTGTAATCGCGTCAGGCTGGCTTCAAGGGAAGCCCGGATCGCGCCGGCGAGATCGCCATGATCCGCTTCGGTCACGCCAACTTTGGTGCTGACGATGATGCCGTCGCGGTTGCGGCCGAGCGCCCGGCCAAGATTATTTTCCGAGGCGTTGTTTCCGTAGGACGGCGCGGTGTCGAAGTGATTGATCCCGTGGTCACGCGCCCAGGCAACGGCGCGGTCCTGATCGGCCGCGCTGCCGGCCGTCATCAGCCCGCCGACCGCACCGCATCCAAACGTCAATTGCGAGATATCGAGATCCGTGCGGCCAAACCGTTTCTTATCCATGAATGCCGTCCTTCGTATTGTTGTTTTTTCCCGCCACGTGTCTTAACCCGCCAACGGAAGATTGGTGCCAGGCCGGGCCAAACAACTATTCATGTGTGTTAGGCACCGCATTGCCGATGATGATGCAAGTCCCGCAATTCGTTGCCCGCAATGTTCGTTGCCGGCTAGAAGCCGAAATCCAAACACCCGTCGGCGACGTCCGCTTTGGCGCGGATAATGTCCACATCTGCCCTGAGAGCAAACATTGAAGAGCAGCGCCGCGGTGTCCGCCCATGACCCATAACGAACATCGGACCGAACCGGGTCCTCCAGAAAACGCACCGTCTCATGGCAGATATCGATGCCGCGCTCGAACATCAGGTCCACCACCTGACGCAGTGAAAGCGGACAACGGATATACATCATTGCCGTGAGGCGGATGATATCGGGTGAATTGTTGAAATAGCGGAACGGGTTTTTCATCCGCCGAGGCTAAGCGACGACCACGCCAGCCTCAAGTCGATTTGGTCTGACGCTGCCCGTACTGGCAATTCTTGGCCGTGCCGTTTCCTAGTCAAGCATGGGTGGCAGGCGTTCTCCTACGCCCGTCGCCTGCTCGAAGGCATGCGCAAGCTGCAACACCGACAGATCGTCGCAGTGCCGTCCCACGATCTGAATACCCACGGGCCACCCCTCCCCGGTAAAGCCCGCGGGCATCGAGATGGCGGGATTGCCGACGGCCGATATGGCGCTCTTGAGCGCTCCGCCGTCGATGTAACTTCCCATGCGCTGCCCCTCGATTTCCTGAATCGACGTCTGCCCGACCGGCAGGGGTGGCGTCGGATTGGTGGGAAGCACAAGGAAGTCGAATTCGTCCATGAAGGTGCGCATCCGATGGTAAAGCTCGGTGCGCTTGCCTTCGGCTCGTGCCACATCCTCGGCCGACAGTTTGAAGCCTTCCTCGGTGTTCCAGACCAGGTCCGGCTTCATGACCGCGCGTTTTGCGGGGTCTCGCACGCGATCGCCATGGGCGAGAGTGTAACGCCAGGCGCGCAGCACCTTGAATGCGTCGAGAGCTTCGCGCAGGTCTGGCTCGGTGTCGACCACCTCCATCCCGAGCGCCTCGAACGTTGCGCGTTGCCGATCGCAGACATCGTTGATGCGCTTGTCCACGGGCAGGAATCCGAGGTTGCGGCTGAAAGCGACGCGGATGCCCTTGAAGTCACGCTCGAGCGGCTGCGCGAAATGGTGTCCGGGCTCGGGCAAGGCGATGGGCGAGCGTGCATCGGGACCCGCCTGTACCGACAGGAGCAAGGCCGTGTCCGCAACGCATCGTCCCATCGGCCCGTCCGTGCGCAGTGTGAACCAGCCGAGCTCGGCCGGATAGGCGGGGACGCGTCCCGGCGAAGGGCGGAATCCGACGACATTGCAATGTCCGGCGGGATGGCGCAGCGAGCCGCCGAAATCGCTGCCATCGGCGA
>CAYYBI010000416.1:0-4074 GCA_964469835.1 uncultured Rhodospirillaceae bacterium | reverse complement strand
GCCGGGCGCGATCCCGAAACGCCGCTGGCCGAGCGGCGCAAGGCGGGTGGTGCGATGGTATCGCCCCGCGGCACGGCCCGTGTGCGCGATCCGGACAGCGGCGAGGTGCTGCCGCCGGGAAAGCCGGGGGCGCTGGAAATCGCCGGACCGAGCCTGATGGTAGAATATATCGACAATCCGGAGGCCACAGCCGAGGCGCTGACCGAGGACGGGTTTGTGTGCACCGGGGATTTGGCGCAAATGGAGGAGGATGGCGGATTCGAATTCATCACCCGCATGGGCGACGTGCTGCGGCTTGGGGGTTTCCTCGTGAGCCCGGCGGAAATTGAGGCCGAATTGCAAACGCTCGAGCCCATCGAGGCGGCGCAGGTGGTCGCGGTGGATGCGGCCGGGCGTAATGCCGCCTTCGCCTTTGTTACCGTGGCGGCGAACGCGGTATTGGACGAGGAATCGGTGCGGGCGCAATGCGTGGCGCGGCTGGCGAAGTTCAAGGTTCCGGTGCGGATCGTCGCGCTGGACGCGTTTCCCACGACGCCCAGCGCAAACGGCACGAAAATTCAGCGGGTTGAGCTGCGCCGGATGGCGCAGGCGATGATCGACGAAACCGCGAATTGACTCAGTCCGGCGGGCAGAATTTTTCAATTTCCTGTTAGTGGGTTTAATTCGCCGGCGCCAAGCTGCTATAGGTAGATTTGGAGTATCGTAAAATAAGTTGTACCCGTAGAAGGGGGATCGAGAAAAATGAAACGTCTGTTTATTGGCATTGTTTTGGTGTTTTGTACGGCGAGCGTTGCACTCGCCGATGGCTTTGTCTTTACGGCAATTCCGGACGAGGACGAGAGCCGTCTGCGTAGCCGGTTCGATAAAGTCGCGGTCTATCTGTCGAAGGAACTTGGCGTTCCCGTCAAATACGTGCCGGTGAAGTCCTATGCGGCGGCCGTCACCGCCTTCAAGAACAACCAGGTACAGCTCGCCTGGTTCGGTGGTCTTTCCGGCGTGCGCGCGCGCGGCTCGGTGCCGAATTCCACGGCCATTGCGCAAGGCTATGAAGACCAGTTCTTCGTCACATATTTCATCGCGCACGAAAGCGCGGGCGTTGGCGAGAGCAAGAGTTTTCCGAAACAAATCAAGGGTAAAACCTTTACCTTCGGCTCCAAAGGGTCCACGTCGGGGCGCCTGATGCCGGAATTCCACATTCGGACACAGTTCAAGCAGCCGCCGGCCAAAGTCTTCGACCGGGTCGGATTCAGCGGCGATCATTCCCGCACCATCGCGCTGGTTCAATCCGGCGCCTATCAGGTCGGTGCGGTGAACTACAAGGTTTGGGAGAACGAACTCAAAGCCGGCAAGATCGATCCGAAGAAAGTCAAGATCATCTGGAAAACGCCGACCTATCCCGACTATCAATGGTCAGTGCGAGGCGACGTGGACAAGAAGTACGGCAAGGGCTTCACGGCGAAAGTTCGCAAGGCGCTGTTGGCGCTGAACGATCCGGATCTGCTCAAGTCATTTCCCAGATCGAAATTCGTCCCCGCGAGCAACGCGGACTACAAGCCCATCGTGGATGTGGGTAAGGAAATCGGTCTGCTCGACTGATGTCCCTGATCGAGCTTCGCGAGGCGACGGCGGGATATAACGGCCATAAAATCCTGCACGACGTCTCGCTGAGCATCCGCCCGGGCGAGCGGGTCGCCCTGGTCGGCCGAAGCGGCGCCGGAAAATCGACGCTGCTTCGGCTGTTCTATGAGCGCGTCAATGGCGACGCCGCGCTGGTGCCGCAGGATTTCGGCCTGGTAAAGGCGCTTTCGGTCTTCCACAACATCTATATCGGCCGGCTGAACAAGCATTCTGTTTGGCGCAATCTGGCGAATCTCGTTAAACCGCTGCAAAGCGAGGTCGACGGGATTCGGCCGGTTGCCGCGCGGCTTGGCCTCGAGGAGAAGCTGTTCGACTCCGTCGGCACGCTGTCCGGTGGGCAGCAGCAGCGAACCGCGGTCGGCCGCGCGCTCTATCAGACGGAATCGATCCTGCTGGGCGATGAGCCGGTTTCCAGCGTCGATGAGCATCAGGCGCGGACCATTCTCGAAAGCATCGCCGACTCCAAGAAGACCGTTATTCTGGCGATGCACGACACGGCGTTGGCCCTGGAATATTCTGACCGTGTCGTTGCGCTGCGCGACGGCCGTGTCGTGTTCGATGAATCCTGCGACGGCATGACCCCGGCGGATCTGAAGCCGATTTACGGGGGCTGACGGCGATGGAGGCGGTGTGGCGCAGTTCCCCAACGGTGCGCACCAGCCTTGTTTTTCTGGCTGTCGCGCTGGCATGCTTGGCGGTCGCCGACATCGCGGTTACCACCGTTCATCCCTGGACCGAGATGGGGCGGCTTGTCGCCGGCATTTTCACGCCGAATTTTTTCGCGACCGAGAATCTCGGGATGGCGCTGGTCCTGACGGTCGCCTTTGCAATTCTCGGCGTTGCCATCGGCAATTTCTTGGGCTTCCTGCTCGCGCTGGTTTTTCACAGCCGGGCGGTCCGGGTCGGTTGCGCCTTCGTGCGGGCGGTTCACGAGCTGTTCTGGGCGCTGATCTTCCTGCAAATATTCGGTCTCTCGCCGCTGACGGGCATTCTGGCCATCGCCATTCCCTATGCGGGCATCATCGCCAAGGTCTACGCGGAAATTCTGGAAGAGGCGGACAAGCGGCCGTTGCAAGCAGTGCCGGCGGGAAGCAGCCGGGCGTCGGTCTTTCTGTTCGTGCGCCTCCCGGATGTCTGGGCGCATTTCAAAAACTATTCCATGTACCGCCTCGAATGTGGCTTGCGGTCGAGCGCGGTGCTCGGCTTTGTCGGCCTGCCGACGCTCGGCTTCTATCTCGAGACGGCCTTTCGCCAAGGCCAGTATTCGGAAGTGTCGGCATTGCTGATTCTATTTTATGTCATCATCGCCAGCATGCGGGTGTGGATGCGGAAGCCGCTGCTGCCGGTCTACATTTTAATCTCGCTGCTGATCCTGCCCTGGGGGTCGGCCAGGATCGACATGGCGAACATCGTGCGCTTTTTTACCCAGGACATCGTGCCGCATCCGATCCGGACCGCGGAAACAATCGACGGCGAGGCGCTGGCGGCGCTCTGGAACTGGTTTGAGCACCTGCTTGTGGGGCAGGCCATTCCCGGCGCCATTGATACCCTGCTGCTCACCATGATCGCGCTCGTGGGGTCTGGGCTGCTGGCATTGGCCTTTTTCCCGTTGATATCGCCGCTGTTTTACGGCCGGTTCGGCCGGTCGGTCGGACATCTTTTCCTGGTCGTCGTGCGGTCTACCCCCGAATACATTCTGGCCTATATCTTCCTTCAGCTTTGGGGGCCGTCGATGCTGCCCGCCATCGTGGCGCTTGCAATGCACAACGGCGCGATCATCGGCCATTTGGTCGGCCGCTATACCGAGGAAATGAATCTGCGGTCCGATGCCGCGCGCGGCCTCAATCTTTACGCCTATGAAGTCACGCCGCGGCTGTACGGTCAGTTGCTGGCGTTTCTGTTTTATCGCTGGGAAGTGATTTTACGGGAAACCGCTATTCTGGGCATTCTCGGCATTGCGACTTTGGGATTCTATATCGACAGCGCCTTCGCCGATATTCGTGCGGACCGGGCGCTCTTTCTTATACTGCTGACCGCGCTGCTCAATATCGGCGTCGATGCACTCTCCCGTGCCATTCGGGCGCGGCTCCATCTCAGAACAACAATCGAACAGGGATAAGCCAGCGTGAAACAGGATACCATCCCGGTCCTCAAGGACATTGTGCTCGTCGGCGGCGGGCACAGCCATGTGGGCGTTCTCAAATCCTTCGGCATGAAGCCGGTCCCGGGCGTTCGCCTCACGCTGATCTGTCGCGACGTGCACACGCCGTATTCCGGCATGCTGCCCGGGCTGGTTGCGGGTCACTACACCTTCGACGAAACCCATATCGACCTCGGTCCCTTGTCGCAATTCGCCAATGCCCGCTTCTATCACGACGATGCAATCGGCATCGATACGGTGCGACGGGTTGTGTTGTGCCGCGACCGGCCGCCGGT
>CAYYBI010000415.1:0-15084 GCA_964469835.1 uncultured Rhodospirillaceae bacterium | reverse complement strand
GGACGCCAATGAGGATCAGCTGGATTTTCCCGCCTTGTTCGGTTCGGGCCGGGACGGTTGGGTCTCGCAGGCGCCGGAGCAACCGGGCGGCGATCTTTCGCTATTGTTCGAGACGATCGTGGCGCATGTGCCGCCGCCGGCCATCGACCCGGACGCCCCCTTCGCCATGCTGGCCACGACGCTCGAAAGCGATCCGTATCTTGGCCGAATTCTGACCGGGCGCATTCATGCCGGCCGCGTTCGTATCAATCAGCCGATGAAAGTGCTGAGCCGCGACGGCGAGGTGCGCGAGGAGGGCCGAATCACCAAGCTGCTGGCATTCCGCGGCCTTGACCGGGTTCCGATCGACGAGGCGTCCGCCGGCGATATCGTGGCGATCGCCGGCGTCGCGTCGGCGACAGTATCGGACACATTGTGCGATCCGTCGGTGACCGCGCCGCTGCCCGCGCAGCCGATTGATCCGCCGACCCTGGCAATGACATTTTCGATCAATGATTCACCGCTCGCCGGTCAGGATGGCGACAAGCTAACCTCCCGGGTCTTGCGCACACGCCTGATGCGGGAAGCCGAAGGCAATGTCGCCATCCAGGTGACGGAAACCGAGGACAGTGAAGCATTCGAGGTGGCCGGCCGCGGTGAATTGCAACTCGCCGTTTTGATCGAGACCATGCGCCGCGAAGGATACGAACTGTCGATCAGCCGGCCGCGCGTTCTGTACCGGGAAAATCCCGACGGCGGCGGTCGGATGGAGCCGGTCGAGGAAGTGGTCGTCGACGTCGATGAGGCCTATGCCGGCGCCGTGGTGGAAAAGCTGGGCGAGCGCAAATCGGATTTGATCGATATGCGGCCGGCCGGCAGCGGCAAGCAACGCTTGACCTTCCTCGCGCCGTCGCGCGGCCTGATCGGATATCACGGCGAATTCCTCACCGATACCCGAGGTACCGGCGTGATGAACCGTGTTTTCCACAGCTATGTTCCCTACAAGGGACCGATCGAGATGCGCCGCACCGGGGTCCTCATCTCGCTTGGCAAGGGAAAGGCGGTGCCATACGCGCTCTGGAATCTGGAGGAACGCGGACCATTGTTTATCGAGCCCGGCGCGATGGTTTATGGCGGCATGGTGATCGGCGAACACAGCCGCGGTTCCGATCTGGAAGTCAATCCGCTGAAGGCAAAGCAACTGACGAATATCCGTGCTTCGGGCAAGGACGATGCGGTTACCTTGACTCCGCCATTGCGGTTGACCTTGGAAAAAGCGATCGCCTATATCGCCGATACGGAGTTGGTTGAAGTGACGCCGCGGTCGATCCGGATCCGAAAGCGGCAACTGGATCCCCATCAACGCAAACGCGAATCCCGGCAGGCGAAGACGGCGTAACGCGGCCGGCGCTTCAGGTCGCGCTGGCGCAATCGATGCAGACGGCGGCCGCCGGATCCAACTCGATCCGTTTCCTGGAGATTTCCTCGCCGCAGGTGAGGCAGTAGCCATACTCGTCGGTGTCCAGTCGTGCGAGCGCCGCCTCGATGCGTTGCAGTTCCAGATTTCGGCGCCGCTCGGTCTCTTGCGCCATCGCCTGTCCCTGCAGGGCATCCATACGGGAAAGCCGGCCGACACGGGATTGGTCGAGCTCGACGGGATCGCGGGATTCCTTGCTGATCTGCGCGCGCTGCACAAGCTCCTCGCGCCGGGTCTCAAGCCAAGCCCGCTGCGTCTTCAGGTTGAGGGTGCGACGACCAGCCATGATAGAAAGAAGCATAGCGTAGTTTCGGGCGGCGGGGCGCATCAAATTGCGAACAATCTGACAGACTTGTGAAAAGGCGCGATTTGGAGTCGTGCGGTAGACGACCTAAGTCATAGCGTCTCTCGAGTTCAACAGCGGCAAATTGCGAGACCGACGCCATGATTGACACGATGCGTTTTCCCCTGTTCCGCACTCTAATGGTATTGGCGGTCATCCCATTGGCGGGTTTTGTCTCGCTGGAAGCTTTGTTCGCGCCGAAGGCCGATCTGTGGCCGCGTTGGGCGGCACATGAAGCGACGTCGACCGCGCGGATCGACCATGGTAATTGGACGCGGTTCCTGCGGGTTTACGTGAAGCCGGATCCGACCGGCCTGAACCGGGTCGACTATCGCGGCGTTACGCCGGCCGACCGCAAGGCGCTCGCCGACTATATTGCGCGCCTGGCGGCTTTGCCGGTGAGCCGGTACAGCCGGCCCGAGCAGCTTGCCTACTGGATCAATCTCTATAATGCGCTGACCGTCAGCCAGATACTGACGCATTATCCGCTGAAATCCATACGCGATATTTCTTCGGGCCTGTTCGGCGGCGGCCCGTGGGACGAGTCGCTGGTGGAGATCGAAAGCGAAGACATTAGTTTGAATGACATCGAACACCGCATATTGCGGCCGATTTGGAAGGATCCTCGCATCCACTATGCGGTGAATTGCGCCTCCGTCGGATGTCCCAATCTGCTGCAATCGGCCTTTACCGCGGGAACCGCGGAAACGATGTTGGAGGAAGCGGCAAAGGCCTATGTGAACAGTCCTCGCGGTGTGCGGGTCGATGCGGATGGGCTTACGGTGTCCAGTATCTATGTCTGGTTTCAGGATGATTTTGGCGGCACGGATGCATCGGTGATTGCCCATTTCAGAAGCTACGCCGACAGCGCGCTGAATATGATCCTGCAGGGACGCGACAGCATCAATGGGCACGCATATGACTGGTCGTTGAACGAAACCGGAAAGTAAGTCTGATCGCCTAGGTTACGGTTCCCGTAACGCCGCGCCGGCATTTCGTCGCCGTTCGGAGTCATAGATCCGCGCCAGCGTGTCCGGCGATACGCCGAGATGAAACATAAGATGGATCTTGATCCATCCCCAGACGATGGCGGCCGGGTGCCGGCCGGCGAAGCGCCGAGACGACGTGACCATCGGCGGGTCGTCAATGCAGCATGTCTGGCCGAAGCGTTCCATGCGGCGGTTGAAGTCGTAATCCTCCATCAGGGCGATCGGTCGAATGCCGCCGAGCGCCCGGTATACGGAGCGCCGAACGAAGACGGCGGAATCGCCGTAGTAGAACCCGTGCCGCCGAATCCATTGGTAGAAGCCGTTCAGCCACGTGCTGAAGCGGTCGCCGCCGTCGAACAGCAGTCTGAAATTGCCGCCAATGATCGCCGTGTCCCGTGACAGGATTTGTTCGATTCGCAGCAGCCCGTTCGGCGGAAACCGGCAGTCCGCATGCAAGAATAAAAGAATATCGCCGTGCGCGGCCTCGCCACCATCGGCGAGTTGCTGCCCCCGGCCGCGTGTGGTCCTGAGCACCTGTACGCCATGCCGTTCTGCGACCGCAATCGTATCGTCGGTGCTGCCGCCGTCCGCCACGATAATCTCGGCCTCGCGCGCCTGGTCCCGCAAGGCGCGAAGCAGCGGCGGCAGCGCGGTGGCTTCGTTCAGCGTCGGGAGGATGATCGAGATCATCGCGTATCAGGGCAAGGGTCGCGCATGCCTTTCGCTATTTCCCGTTTTTCGGATTTTGCCAGGCTGCCTTTGATTCCAAAAGAGTAGCGACTTCCTGGCGCGAAAAGCCCCAGGCTTCCAGCGCTTCGGTGGTATCGCCCCCGGGTTTCGACGGCGCCCGCCGCACTTCGAGCGGTGTGCGGTGAAAGCGCGGCGCCGGCCCGGGTTGCACCACGCCGTCCACCTCGATGAAGGTGCCGCGCGCGTTGTTGTGGGGATGCGACGGCGCTTCCTCCATGGTCAATACCGGCGCGAAGCAGACATCCGTCCCTTCCAGCACGTCGCACCATTCGTCGCGGGTCTTCTGCCGGAACAGGGATTCCAGATGCGCGCGCATGTCCGGCCATTTGTCGCGGTCGAGCTGGTCGGGCAGGTCGCCCGGGTCGAGGTCCAGCCGTTGCAGCAGCTCGGCGTAGAATTGCGGTTCGATGGAAGCGATGCTGATGTACTTGCCGTCCTTTGTTTCATAGGCGCCGTAGTAATGCGCGCCGCCGTCCAGCGTATTGCTGCCCCGCTCATGCTTCCAAAGGCCCAGTGATTGCAGCCCGTAGGCCGCGGTGATCAGCGACGATGCGCCATCGACCATGGAAACGTCGAGCACTTGGCCCTTGCCGGAACGGGAGGCTTCGAGAACCGCGCTGACCACACCGAGTGCAAGATAGAGTGCGCCGCCGCCGAAATCGCCGATTACATTGAGCGGTGGGGATGGTGGGCCGTCCTTCGGCCCGATGGCGTGCAGCGCGCCGGTCAGCGCGATGTAGTTGATGTCATGTCCCGCCGCATGCGCCAGCGGTCCGTCCTGCCCCCAACCGGTCATGCGGCCGTAGACCAGTTTCGGGTTTCGCGCTAGGCAGACATCCGGCCCGACGCCGAGGCGTTCCATCACGCCGGGACGAAAACCCTCGATCACCGCGTCCGCCCCGTCGACCAGCCGCAGGGCGGCTTCCAAACCTTCCGGATGTTTCAGATCGATCGAAATCGAGTATCGATTGCGGTTGAGAATATTGGAGCGGAATTTCGGTTGTTCGGGATTGATGCGGTCCAGCCGGATGATGTCGGCGCCCAAATCGGCCAACAGCATGGCGCACATCGGTCCCGGTCCGATGCCTGCGAATTCCACGATCTTTACCCCGGCCAGCGGTCCCATCGGCGTCCTCCTTGTTTCTCTGATCGAGGGGAAGCAAGCCCGAACGGATGGGGTCGTGTCAATCCAAAGCGTCCCGAATTTGTATTTCGCCGCGAAATTATCGCCGGCTGAAATCTCGATTGTGCGAGCTGATTAAAATCAAGGTGGCGCAAGCGGGTCCGTGAGATTTTTACCGGATATCCGTTCACCGTCATGATACGATTTTCGTCAACTAAACTTGCATGAAGGAGCACCTCAATGCGAACAACGTTTCGTCGCCGATCGATCATTGTCGGCGCGGCGCTAACGGCAGTTCTGTTTGCTGCGCCTTACCAGGCGCGCGCGCTGGAAAATAAGCTCGTCATCGTCACATCCTATCCGCCGGACACCACGGTTACGGTCAAGAAAGCCTTCGAGGCCAAACACCCCGGCATCAAGGTTGAGATGTTGAAAAAGAAAACGACCGCCGGCATCAAATACCTGCAGGAGACGTCCGGCAACAACACGTCCGACATGTTCTGGGCCTCTGCGCCTGACGCCTTCGAGGTATTGAAGGGAGACTCGCTGTTGCAGAAGTACCAGGTCAAAGTCACCGGTATCCCGGAAAAGATCGGTGCTTTTCCCATCAACGATCCGGATGGGTATTATAAAGGCTTTGCCGCGTCCGGTTACGGCATCATGTGGAACAGCCGCTACCTGAAGGCCAAGAAGCTGCCGGTGCCCAAGAAGTGGGCGGATCTGTCAAAACCAATCTACCATGGCCATGTCGGCATGAGCGCGCCGTCCCGGTCCGGCACGACGCACTTGACGGTGGAAACACTGCTGCAGGGCGAGGGCTGGGAGAAGGGTTGGGCGATGTGGAAAAGCATGGCCGGTAACTTCAAGACGGTCACCGAACGTAGCTTCGGCGTTCCCGACGGCGTAAATTCAGGCCAGTTCGGGCTCGGTATCGTGATCGATTTTTTCGGTCTCTCGTCGAAAGCGTCGGGATTTCCGGTCGACTTCCTCTACCCGCCGGTAACCACGCTGGTGCCGGCGAACATTGCGATCGTCAAGAATGCGCCGCACCCGAAAGCGGCGGCCGCCTTTATCGAGTTTCTATTGTCGCCGGCAGGCCAGGAAGTGCTGCTTAACCCGAAGATTAGGCGTTTGCCGGTCAATCCGGCGACATATGCCAAGGCGCCCAAGGGGTTCCCCAATCCGTTCAAAGACAAGTCCATCGGTGCGGCGGTTAAGTTTGATCTGCAACGCTCCAAAGGGCGCTACAACGTGGTCAACTCGTTGTTTGATGTCATGATCACATACCGGATGAAGGATTTACGCGCTGCGACCAAGGCCATTCAGACGGCGGAAGCGAAGCTAAAGGGTAAATCGAATGCGGCGGCCCGCAAGCTGATCGACGACGCTAAGGCGCTGGTCGCCAAGATGCCGATCGATGCCGCGAAGGCGAGCGAAAAAGACTTCAACAAGATCTTCAAAAAGAAACGCAAGAAGGCGACCACCAAGGTCACCGGCCGCCAGGCGGAAATCGAGCAAACTTGGGATGCCATGGTCAAGGCCAATTATGCCAAGGCCGAGGAATTGGCGAACAAGGCTGCATCGATGCTTTAATTGATGCCGGATAACGGGGCCCGACGACACTTTCAGCCGGGCCCCGATATTTTGCGGAGATCCGGACAGACGGGGGAGCGGGTTTGAATTTCATGCAACGCGGCCAATGGGGGCCGGGTGCCGTCGCCCTGTCTATCGGCCTGTTTCTGGTCGTCTTCCTTCTCGTGCCGGTGGCGCAGGTCATTTATGTCGCCTTCCAGGACCCCAACACCGGGGCGCTGACGCTTATTAATTTTGTCGATTTTTTCAACACCTCGCTGTTCCAGGAATCATTCGTCAATTCGCTTTATGTTGCCGTCATGTCGGTGGTGCTGGCGTCGGCGTTCGCCATGCCGCTGGCGTATTTTACGACACGCTTTAACTTCGGTGGCGCCATCCTGATTCAAACGCTTGGCATCGTGCCTCTGATCATGCCGCCATTCGTCGGTGCCGTCGCCATGCTGCTGTTGTTCGGCGAGAATGGTTCGGTGAACCTGCTTTTGGACGAGTGGTTCGGCTTCACCATTCCGTTCATGGAAGGGTTGAACGGTGTCATTCTGGTCGAAAGCGTTCACTACTTTCCGTTCATCCTGATCAATCTTTCGGCTGCCCTCAACAACATCGACCGGGCGATGGAAGAATCGGCGCAAAACTTGGGCGCCAGCGGCACGCGATTGTTCCGCCGCATCGTTTTACCGTTGGCCATGCCGGGCTACGTCGCCGGCGCCTCATTGGTGTTCCTCAAGGTCTTCGATGACCTCGCCACACCGCTGTTGCTGAACATCAACACCATGCTGGCGCCGCAGGCCTATCTCCGGATTACGTCAATCGGCATCGGCGACCCCATGGGCTACGTAATCTCGGTCATTCTGGTCGCCTTTTCGTTGCTGTCGCTTTGGGTCGCGTTCCTGGCGCTTCGCGGCAAGGATTACGCGACGGTTCAAAAGGGCGGTGGCGGGCTGATGAAGCGGGACTTGAGGGTGTGGGAGAAAGTTGGCTGCTACGCCGTAGTAACCTTGATCCTGTTGTTGGTGCTGTCGCCGCATATCGGGCTGGCTTTGCTCAGCTTCGGCACCGTGTGGTCGTACAGCGTATTGCCGGACGCCTTCACGTTTGCGCACTATGAGAGCGTCTTCAGTACGGCCACTCAATACATTTCCAACACCCTCCTATACGCTGGCCTGGCCGCCACCATCGACGTCGTTTTCGCCACGGCTATCGCGTATGTGGTTTGGCGGACGAAACTTGTCGGCCGACAGTGGCTCGATTTCGTGGCCATGGGCGCGGTGGCCATTCCCGGTGTCGTACTCGGCATCGGCTACTTGAGGACCTTCGTCGAGTTCAACGTTCCGATAATCGACAAGCCGCTGGCATCGTGGTGGGTGATCATTGTCATCGCGCTCGCCATTCGCCGTCTGCCTTATGCCCTCCGGGCGTGCGTGGCAGCGCTGCAGCAGGTCAGCGTCGCGTTGGAGGAAGCCGCCGAAAACCTCGGCGCCACGAAACGGCGCACGGTGATGCGCATTGTCGTGCCCTTGATGTCGGGGGGCATCGTCGCCGGATTCGTCACCAGCTTCGCCACCGCGTCGGTCGAGTTGTCGGCCACCATCATGTTGGTCTCAGCGCAATCCGACGCTCCTCTGGCCTACGGCATTTATGAATTCATGCAGGCCGCGGCCGGCCGCGGACCGGGAGCGGCACTCGGTATCGTCGCCGTTCTGATTGTCGGTATCGCGACTTACGTGTCGCATCGAATAATTGAGCGCAAGGAAATCGAGCGAACGCCCGAGATGGCGTTGTCCACAGGAGCGTGAGCATGCAATTGGACGAAATCGGTACCGCCGTCAGCGCTGGCGTCGGCGTTAGCATCCGGGACCTGAGCCTGTCGTTTGGCGACAATGAGGTTCTGAGGAAGGTCAACCTCGAGATAGAGCCGGGCGAATTGTTTACTTTTCTTGGCCCGTCGGGGTCGGGAAAATCGACGCTGTTGCGCGCGATCGCCGGGTTCGGTCCCGAGCCCAAGGGGCACATCCTGATCGGCGACGACGAGGTTGCGAACCTTCCGCCCTGGCACCGCAACGTCGGCATGGTTTTCCAGTCCTATGCGTTGTGGCCGCATATGACGGTGCGCAAAAACATTGCCTTCGGGCTGGAAGAACGCAAGGTGCCGACGGCGGAAATCCACCGTCGTGTCGTCTCGGCTCTCGAACTGGTCGGATTGTCGGACTTCGCGGAACGCCGTCCATCGCAGCTTTCGGGCGGCCAGCAGCAGCGCGTTGCCCTCGCGCGCACGATCGTCGTCGAGCCGCGCGTGTTGCTCTTGGACGAGCCTCTCTCCAACCTGGACGCCAATTTGCGCGTCCAGATGCGGCGTGAAATCGTTGAATTGCAGCGCAAGCTTAATCTGACAACCATCTTTGTCACGCATGATCAGGAAGAGGCCAACACGATCTCCGATCGGATCGCCGTGCTGAATGACGGGATCATCCAGCAGGTCGGTTCGCCGATGGAGCTTTACGACGAGCCGTCCAATCGTTTCGTCGCCCATTTCCTCGGCACCGCCAATCTGATCGACGGTGCTGTCCGTCAAGCGAACGGTAAATCGATATTCGAAGCGCCGGATGGCACTGTCTTCTCCCTCGACGGCGCGAAGATCCCTCCCGGCGAGGAATGCACCGCCATGTTCAGGCCTCAGAGCCTCCGTATTTCTGCGGAACGCGGCGAGCCGATGGCAGGTTGGGTGGAAATTCCCGGTGTGATCGAGCATCGGGAATTTCTCGGCAACTTGATCCGCTATTCCGTTTCGGCCGGGGCGCACACGCTTTTGGTGGACGACACCCATCAAAAGGGCCGGCCGACATTTGAATTGGGCGCCGCCGTGGTGCTCGGCCTCGAAACATCGCATGTGCGCATTCTCGGCGGTTGAAGTCGATAGCCGATACACGACGTCGAGCGCGCGGGCATGGCGGTCTTGCGATGGCGCCCATCGGCACGTATTTCTAGCGATCAGCACAACAACCGTTCTCCGGTCAATCCGTGAACAAGCAAATCAGTCCGCAGGAAGCCGCAAATCTCGTCGCCGAGGGCGCTACCCTGGCGGTCGATGGCTTCGTCGGGTCGGCGACGCCCGAGGAACTGCTGATTGCGCTCGAACAGCGGTTCGAGGCGACCGGACAGCCGCGTGGCCTGACGGTGCTGGCGTCGACCGGTCAGGGCGACACCCAGGGCCGCGGGCTCGATCGGCTGGCGGGCGACGGTATGGTGCGCCGGTTGGTGACCTCCTATCTCAATTTGAACCGCACGCTGCAGCGTGCGCTGATCGACGGAAAGATGGAAGGATATCTGCTGCCGCTTGGCGTGATCGTTCAGCTCTATCGGGAAATAGCCGCCGGCCGGCCCGGCTTGATCACCCATGTCGGGCTCGGCACTTTCGTCGATCCGCGGCAGGAGGGAGGCCGCGTCAACGCGCGCAGCACGGAAGACATTGTCGAAGTGGTGCAGGTCGGCGGGCGCGAATGGCTGTTCTATCCGAGCATGGCGCTCGATGTCGGTTTTCTGCGCGGTACCGAGGCGGATGAGGATGGCAACATCACCATGGAGCGGGAAATCGGTTCCTTTCAGGGACCGTCCTTCGCGCAGGCGGTGCACAATTCCGGCGGGACGGTGATTGCCCAGGTCGAACGGATCGTGCCGCGCGGCGCGCTGCATCCCCGGCGCGTCGAAATCCCCGGCCATCTGGTCGATCATGTGGTCGTCGCGCGTCCGGAAAATCACCATCAGACTTTCGCCACCGAATTCAATCCGCATTTCAGCGGCGCTCGGGCCGAAGTCGCCGACATGCCGCCGGCGCCGTTGGACACGCGTAAATTGATCGGCCGCCGTGCGGCCCTGGAACTGCGGCGCGGCGATGTGGTGAATCTCGGCGTCGGCATCGCCGGGTACGTCGCCACGGTGGCGCGCGAGGAAGCGTGCGGCGACGATTTCACGCTGACCGTCGAGTCGGGCGCGACCGGTGGATATCCAGCCTACAACCTGGATTTCGGCGCGGCGGTCAACGCCGGCTCGGTGATCGATCACACCTATCAATTCGATTTCTACGACGGCGGGGGGCTCGACATAACCATCGTCGGCATGGCCCAGATGGATGCGGCGGGCAACGTGAACGTCTCCAAACTGGCCCACCGAATTCCCGGCGTCGGCGGCTTCTTCAATGTAACCCAGGGGGCGGATCGCGTCGTCTTCTGCGGGTTGTTTACCGCGGGCGATCAGGACCTCGAGGTGCGGCCCGAAGGGCTGGTTATTCGCCGCGACGGAGCGGAAACCAAATTTGTACAAGCGGTCGAGCAGATCACCTTCAATGCCCACCACGCGCTCGCCAAAGGACAATCCGTCACCGCGATCACCGAGCGCGGCGTCTTCACGATCACCGAGGACGGACCGATGCTGACGGAGGTGGCGCCCGGCGTCGATGTGGAGCGCGACATAATTGCGCGTATGGCGTTTCGGCCCAAGGTGAGTACCGATCTGAAACCCATGGCGGATTTTCTGTTCCGCCCGGAACCATTCGATCTCGCCGCCGCGTTGCGGCGGTGATTTCCTTCAGTGCAGGACAATGACCGACCCATGAACGAAGAACAAAGCCGCTTTCCTAAAATCACCGAAACCGCGCTCGACGATTTGCGCAAGCGTATCGATGTCAAGATCGAGAATACGCTGGAGCCGTGGTGTCACGAATCGACGCGCGACAACATCCGCCACTACGCCCACGGCATCGGCGACGATAACCCCCTGTGGTGCGATCCATCCTACGCGGCGGCGACGCGCCATGGCGATGTCATTGCGCCGCCGTCTTTCCTGTTCGCCTGCAGCCGGATCATTTCGGGATATGTCGGCGGCCTGCCGGGCGTGCACGCGATGTGGGCCGGCTCGGATTGGACGTGGCATCGTAAAATCCGGCGCAACGAAGCGATCACCACCGAGGCCTGGTTGAAGGATCTGGTCGAGCACGACACGCGTTTTTCCGGCCGCTCGGTTCAGCAGATTTACCATGTAAATTTCTTCGGCAACGACGGCGATCCGATCGCCGAGGCGGATAGCTGGTGCTTCCGCACCGACCGGGATATCGCGCGCGAAGAGGGTACCAAATACGACGATTTGAAAGAGCGCGCGCCGACGGAATATTCCGATGACGACCTGGTGGATATCTACCGCCACTACGCGAACGAACAGGTGCGCGGCGCCGAACCGCGGTATTTCGAGGATGTGAAGGTCGGCGAAAAACTGCCGCGCATGGTCAAGGGCCCGATGACGGTGACCGGCTTTATCGCCTATGCGCAGGGCTGGGGCGGGCTTTATATCCGGGCGAACAAGCTCGCCTGGAAACAGGTGCATGCGCATCCCGGTCTCGGCATCAAGAACCGGTTCGGCATCCCCGATTGTCCCGAACGGGTCCATTGGGAGGATGAGTTTGCAACCGTCGTGGGTGCGCCGGCGGCCTATGATTATGGGCCGGAACGGTGTTCCTGGATGACCCATCATCTGACCAACTGGATGGGCGATGACGGGTTCCTGCGTAATTCTTACGTGGAAATCCGCCGGCACAATCCGGTCGGCGACACGCTGTATATCGATGGCGAAGTGACGCGAAAATTCGAGTCAGAGGACCGGTCCTGCGTTGAGATCACGCAAAGCGCAGTACAGCAGGATGGGGAGTTGTCGGCGCGCGGCCATGGCGTCGTGGCGTTACCGTGCCGCAATTGATTGTCGGAGTCTCCATCGATATTGCCGGCCGGTTGTCCCTCAGCGTTGATTATCGCTCTCTTCACGCGTTGGTTCTGACGTCGGCGATGGCCGCGGACGGCCAAGTCTTGTCGGATTATGCCAGCCATCAGGTTTTGGCCGGTCTCCGCTTCGGCTTTTCGCGCTAGGCGGCTTGTTCCTTGGTCTTGAGGAACCGCAGATCCGGCCAGTCTTCAACCGCTTTGTCCAGGTGCCAGGCGTTGCGCGCCATAAAGACCGACATGCCGGTATGATCCTCGGCGATGCTGCTTTCGTTCGAGTCGCGAAATGACTTCAGAAGCCGGGCATCGTCCGTATCGACCCAGCGGGCGGTGTAGAGCGCCGTGTTTTCGAAACGCACCGGGATATCGTATTCGCTGCGGATGCGGTCGGCCAGAACCTCGAACTGAAGCGGGCCGACGACACCGACGATCCAATCCGAATCCAAACGGGGCTTGAATACCCGGGCGGCGCCTTCCTCGGCGATCTGCTGCAAGGCACGGCCGAGATGCTTCGCTCGCATCGGGTCTTCCGGTCGCACTTTCTGCAGCATTTCCGGCGCGAAGCTCGGGATGCCATTGAATTGCAGCGCCTCGCCTTCGGTCAACGTGTCGCCGATGCGAAGGTTGCCGTGGTTGGGAATGCCGATGATGTCGCCGGGCCAGGCTTCCTCGGCGAGTTCGCGCTCCTGCGCCAGGAACAGCACCGGATTGTGCAGCGTCAGAATCTTGCCGGTTCGCACATGCGTCAGTTTCATGCCGCGTTTGAAATTGCCGGAACAGAGCCGGAAAAAGGCGATCCGGTCGCGGTGTTTTGGATCCATGTTGGCTTGAATTTTGAACACGAAGCCGCTGACTTTTTCTTCCGACGGATCGACCAGCCGTTGCACGGTCGGCAGCGGCAGCGGCGGCGGGGCGATCTTGGTCAATCCGTTGAGCAATTCGCGGACGCCGAAATTGTTGATCGCACTGCCGAAATAGACCGGCGTCAAATTGCCGTCCCGGTAGGCCTGCAAATCGAAATCAGGGCACAGCCCGCGCGCCATATCGACTTCCTCGCGCAGCGTCGCCACCGCATCCTCCGGCAGCAAATTGTCGAGCTTCTTGTCGTCGAGGCCTTCGCAGATCGCGCCCTCGTCGGGCGTGTCGGCACTACCGCGTTCCACCAGAATGAGCCGGTCCTGGAACAGATCGTAGCAGCCGCGAAACTGGCGGCCCATGCCGATCGGCCAGCTCGCGGGCGTGACATCAATCGCCAGGGTCTGCTCGATTTCATCCATCAGGTCGAACGGATCCTGCGATTCCCGGTCGAGCTTGTTGATGAAGGTAATGATGGGGACATCGCGCAGGCGGCAGACTTCGAACAATTTCCGGGTCTGTATCTCGATGCCGCGGGCCGCGTCGAGCACCATGACGGCGGAATCTACGGCGGAAAGCGTCCGGTAGGTATCCTCGCTGAAATCTTCATGCCCGGGCGTATCCAGCAGGTTGAATGTGCAGCCGGCGTAGTCGAAGGTCATGACCGAGGACGCCACCGAAATGCCGCGTTCGCGTTCCACCTTCATCCAGTCGGAATGGGCGCGCCGCTGTTCGCCCCGAGCCTTGACCGCGCCGGCAAGCTGAATGGCGCCGCCGAACAGCAGCAGCTTTTCCGTCAATGTCGTTTTGCCCGCATCGGGGTGCGAAATGATGGCGAAGGTGCGCCGCCGCGCCACGGGTTCGGGGAGATCGGTCATGGGTTTCAATCTGGCTTCGGAATGCACGATATGGCGATTAATCGGGCTGCTTGCAAGATGCGATGTCTCGACCGCATGGCTCGATTATCGGCGGAGTTTCTTGCGTAATCCTTTACGGAGACGCGAGTCCTGCCATTTCGGCCCGTATCCCGCCGATTTAGGTGTCGAAGAGGTTCATTTCCGGGACATGTCGAGCATCTTCCGCACCATTTCCTCGGTGACGTTGCCGCCGGTCAGCGCGGCGACCGTCTTGCGCGACCCGTCCGTCCGACCGCTGAGAAAGCCTGCGGGTGCCACCACACCTGCGGGTTCGCCCAGCATCTTGGTGCGGAACAGGATTGTTCGAAAGGCGTCGGCGATGTCCTGCTCGCTAACCAGGATGATCTCGTCGAGATATTCCTGCAAATGGAGAAACGGGTGTTCGCCGGGACGCCGCGCGGACAAGCCGTCCGCCATGCTTTCCCAATAATCGATGGCCGTCGGCGCGCCCTCTTGCATCGAGACATAGGCCGCGTTGGCGCGTTCCGGCTGAACGCCGATGACGCGGATGTCTGGATTGGACAGTTTCACCGCGGTGGCGACACCGGCCGCAAAGCCGCCGCTGCTCACCGGAACCAGCACGGTTTCCACATCGGAACAATCCTCGACAATTTCCATGCCGATGCTCGCATGGCCGGCGACGATTGGCGGGAATTCCCAATTGTCGATTGCGGTCATACCGCGTTCCTCGGCGATTCGGTCAACCGCCGGTTGGCGTGCCAAGGCGTCCGTGCCGCAGAAGATGACTTCGGCCCCATAGCCTTGGGTTTGCTCGACCTTGTACGGGCTGGTGTTGTCCAGCATGACAACGGCAACCGGCGTGCCCAAATGCGCGCCTGCCAAGGCATAGGCTTGCGCGAAGTTTCCGGAAGAGGTGACGACCACGCCGCGATCACGCTGTGCGTCGCTGAGCGCCATGAGCGCGGTGAAGGCGGCCCGCACCTTGTAGGCGCCGGTGACCTGTAAGTTCTCGCATTTCAGGAACAGTTTTTCCCGCCCCACCTCGGCGGTGTCGCGGGCCAGTGGAACAATCGGCGTGCGGCGGATCGCATCGGGCAGTGCGGCGCGCGCCTGTTTGATGTCTTCGAGAGTGGTCAAGCGGGTCACGGTGCATCTCCGGGTTACGCGGAACGGAGATCACTATGGCGGAGGGATCGGTCCGGCTCAACCGCATGGCGGGTTCGGCCGGTTGCCGGCGGCGGATTTCCCAGGATCGCGGGCCGCGTTATAAAGGACATCCAACAGGGAGTATCGGGATGAAGCTCACGGAACTCGAAGAAGCCATGCTGGCCGGCGAGA
>CAYYBI010000414.1:0-6963 GCA_964469835.1 uncultured Rhodospirillaceae bacterium | reverse complement strand
ATCGGGTTCATGCCCGCGGCCACCGCCTTGACGCCTTCGCGCACGATCGCCGCCGCCAGAACCGTCGCCGTCGTGGTGCCGTCACCGGCCTCGTCGTTGGTCTTGGATGCCACTTCGCGCACCATTTGGGCGCCCATGTTCTCGAACTTGTCCTTAAGCTCGATTTCCTTGGCGACGGTCACGCCGTCCTTGGAAATGCGCGGTGCGCCAAAGGATTTGTCGAGTACCACGTTGCGGCCCTTCGGACCCAACGTCACCTTGACCGCGTCGGCCAGGATATCGACACCGCGCAGCATGCGGTCGCGGGCGTCGGTTGAAAATCGTACTTCTTTAGCCATTTTTCTCGGTTCCCTTAAATAATGTCCGTGCCGACCGGCTTCAGCCGATTACGCCCATGATGTCGCTTTCCTTCATGATCAACAGGTCCTCGCCGTCGATCTTGACTTCTGTGCCGGACCATTTGCCATAAAGAATCCGGTCGCCTTTCTTAACGTCCAGCGCGATGATTTTTCCGTCATCGCCCCGTGCGCCAGCGCCCGTGGCAACGATCTCGCCTTCCGACGGTTTTTCTTTCGCGGTGTCCGGAATGATGATGCCGCCCGCCGATTTCTCGTCCGATTCCAACGGACGAACTACCACACGGTCATGCAGAGGCCTAATTTTCATGCGGCTCTCTCCCTTATCTTTTAAGTTGGTTGGATTGATTTCTCGAATTGCTCGATTTTAGAGCATTGTTAGCACTCTTTCTTGACGAGTGCTTCGCATATAGGCATGCAGCTTGGCCAAGTCAACGGACAATCCGGACGAAAGGCTATTTATAGGGATTTTGCGCTAAAACGTCGTTCGAACCGGGCGGCATCCGCCGGCTCCAACGAGACTTCCACCGTTACATGGCGCTCGCATTCCTGGCGATCGACCACATGGCCATGGGCATATAGCCACGCCAACGCCGCACCATCACTTAAATCGATCTCAAAGCGGTGACAAAACCGGCCTTCGGACAGTATTCTGGACAACAATTTCAATAAGTCGTCGCACCCCTCACCGGAGGCCGCCGAAACGGCGACGGCGGAGTCATCCCGCGCTAGTTTCTCAGTCAGGATTTCCTTTTCATCGGCCCCCAGCAAATCGGTCTTGTTCATCACTTCAATGATCCGGCGGTCGTCGCTTAAACCCATTTCCGCCAGGACTTCCAAGACGTCGGCCTTTTGCGCATCGCTTTCCGGATGAGAGATGTCTCGCACATGCAAAATGACATCGGCCTCGGCGACTTCTTCCAAGGTCGCCCGGAATGCCGCGACCAGATGGGTCGGCAATTGCGAAATGAAACCGACTGTATCCGACATGACGATACGATGCCCGGACGGAATATCGATCGCCCGCATCGTTGGATCCAGGGTCGCAAACAGCTGGTCTTCGGCAAACACCTTCGCGTCGGTCAGGCGATTGAACAATGTCGACTTGCCTGCATTCGTATACCCAACCAACGAGACGATCGGATATGGCACCCGGCGACGGGCTTCGCGATGTAGGGATCGGGTCCGCTTCACGGTTTCCAATTCACGGCGAATATGCGCGATCCGGTCGCCGATCAAGCGGCGATCCATTTCCAACTGGCTTTCACCAGGACCGCCGAGAAAACCGAAGCCGCCGCGCTGCCGCTCCAAATGGGTCCAGCTTCGAACCAGTCGTGAACGTTGATAGTCCAGCGCCGCCAATTCTACCTGCAAACGTCCTTCATGGGTGCGTGCACGGGCGCCGAATATCTCAAGGATCAACCCGGTCCGATCGATCACCTTCGCCGCAAGCTGACGTTCCAGATTGCGCTGCTGCACGGGCGACAATGTGGCGTCAATAACCACGACATCGACTTCAAGCGCCGAAATCAATTCGCGAAACCGGTCGATAACGCCCCGGCCAAGATAGCTAGATGGGATAATGCGGCTAAGGCCGACGGTTTCGCGATGTGCGATCTTCAGTTCGATCGCCTCGGTCAGTCCAACCGCTTCATCAAGTTGCGATTCCGGCTGCCGCCGCCGGCCATTCAGACGTTGCCGACTGAACGGGACCAATACGAGCGCGCGCCCGACCGCAGGCGCGCTATCCCGACCACCTTCTTTCAGTGTTGCTGAATCAATCGCGGTCAGCTTACTTCCTCACCCGACTCCGATTTGGAATCGAATAACTGGACCGGTTGCGCGGGCATCACTGTTGAAATGGCGTGTTTATACACAAGCTGGGAATGAGCGTCGCGGCGCAACAACACACAAAAATTGTCGAACCACGTGATAATACCCTGTAATTTCACACCGTTGACCAGAAAAATCGTGACCGGCATTTTGGCCTTGCGGACGTGATTTAAAAACACATCCTGAAGATTCTGGCCTTTTTCGGAAGACATGGATCAGTCCCTTTGTTGTCGTTGGGGTCCTTTATAGACCGAACCCGGAATTCAACACCCATATATGGCTCTTGGCGAAGATTCTACAATATCGGACGCCAAGAAAGCGGCACTTTACAACGTGGCCACGTATGTTGCCAGTTCCAAGCAGCGCCGCAAATGAACTTTCGGTTGAAATTCTTCGAATTCCATACTCTCCGGTATTTCCTCGCGCATCAAGACTGGAACGCAGTTCGCGCGATACGCGATTTCCATATCAATCCCGGCATCGCCAACGAACCATACGGTTTCACCGGGCGAGATCGTGCTTCCGTCCAGCGCCATAAGCAATGGGTCGATCGCCGGTTTGTCATTTGGGGCATCGCCGGCACCGACAACCGCGTGGAAAAAATCGTCCCATCCCAAATGTGCCGATTCCTCGCGCAGGTATCGGCCACTCTTATTGCTCACGACGCCGAGCAATATGTCCCGATCAGACAAGGACTGAAGCATGTCATTGGCTCCAGAAATCGGCGTGAGCCTCTCCAAATGTAGCTGCTCGAAAGCCTCATAGAAGGCCCGCACGGCATCCTCCCAACGTTCGCCAAACAATTTCGGAAAGGATTCACGCATTGAGTACCGCACGCGCGCGCGCGTTTCCTCAAGCGTCCAAGGTATTTGCCCCATCGCTTCGAAGGTTACGGCGAGGGCGGCGTGGATCGTTGTCCAGGTATCGACGAGCGTATTGTCCCAGTCGAATATAATTGCCTGAGGCAGTTTGACATCAGCGGTCGGCGGTATGTTCACGCAGTCCGCCGCTTCCGGTTGGCGGACGTGCTTCCGGATGCCCGCCGGAGTCCACGGCAATAGTCGAGATAGGCTTCGAGCAAGCGGCGGGACACCGGACCCGGCTTGCCGTCACCGATGATATTATCGTCGATTTGGACGATCGGAGTTGCGAAAGATGTCGCGCTCGAAACGAATACCTCCCGCGCCGATTTGGCCTCGTCGATCGAAAAGATCCGCTCCTCGATCTCGATGCCCTCCTCCGCCGCTATCCGCAGAATAGAGAGCCGGGTGACGCCATTCAGGATTGCATGGGTGGGCGGCCGTGTGATGAGCCGTCCTTGGCCGGATATGATCCAGGCATTGGTGGAGGTACCTTCCGTAACGTTGCCGTCCGCATCGATCATCAACGCCTCATACGCATCCGCCCGTACTGCCGCCGTCTTGGCCATGCAGTTCGGCAGCAAGGCGATAGTCTTAATATCGCAGCGCTGCCAGCGGATATCCGGCACGGTAATAGCTTTCGCTCCGTCCGAAAAATGATGGCCGGCCAACATATCGACATTGCGGGTGGTCATCACGAGCGCGGGTTCGACCGACGCTCCGGGGAATTCATGACTTCGCGACACCACCCCGCGCGTGATTTGCAGATACAACAGCCCGTCCTGAATTCGGTTGCGGCGGACGAGTTCGCGCATGACCCGTTGCAGCACGGGACGCGCCATCGGCATGGCCACCTCAATTTCCGAAAGCGAGCGCTCCAACCGGTCGAGATGCGGATCCTCATCGACCATTCGGCCACGGACGATGGTGACGACTTCATAGACCCCGTCGGCGAATTGGTAGCCACGATCTTCAACGTGGACGGCCGCCTGGCCGTGCGGCACGTAGCGTCCATTGACATAGGCAAAACGCGGCATCGTGGCTGATCCTCTCCGGTGTTGGTAACCGCCCCTACGCCACATGCCGGAACCCGCAGCGGTGCGACCGGCTATGGCGCCAATTCGCGCTGTCTATAGGAAATTGAGCCTGACGGCGAACAGTTTTTCGACCTTCTTCACCGTATTGGCAGTGGCCAGCAAAATCACTCTGTCGCGCGCGCGCACATCCGTGTCCCCGCGCGGGATGACCACTTCACCGTTGCGCACAATCGCGCCAATGATCACGCCAGACGGCAGGTTTGCTTCCTTTATCTGCGATCCAACCAGCGGCGAGGTCTCCATTGCCTCGGCCTCGATGATCTCTCCGAAACCGTCACGCAGCGAATACACCGCCCGAATTCGTCCGCGGCGGACATGCTGCAAAATTGTCGAGACCGTAATCGCCCGCGGATTGACCAAGACATCAATCCCCAGGGTCGTTACCAGCGACGAATAAGTCGTCTTGTTGGCGAGTGCGATGGTGCGCTCGACCCCATAGCGTTTTGCCAACAGCGATGCGAGAATATTGGTTTCATCATCATCGGTGACCGTCACCACGGTATCCGCCGACTGGATATTGATTTCCTCAAGAATTTCAGCGTCGAGTCCGTCGCCGCAGGTAACCATGACATCGGGCATGGTGCTCGCGAGCTTGCGCGCCCGCGCCGGATCGCGTTCAACGACCCGGACGCTGATGTCGGTGGTTGCGGTGATCAGTTTGGCAAGGTTCGAGCCAATATTGCCGCCCCCCAGGATAACCAGCCGCTGAGCGGCACTTTCCTCCTGCCCGAACGCAGCCAGAGCGCGTGGCACATGGGCACTATCGGCGGCAAAATAAACTTCGTCGCCAGGCAGCATTTGGTCGGTCGAATGGGGCACAAAGGCGTTTTCCTCATGCACAATGCCGACGATGACAATATTAAGGTCCGGAAACAACTCGGTCAGCTGTCGCAGCGGCGTATGGACGATCGGGCAGTCCTCGCTGCACCGCACACCAATCACCCGCACCTTGTCATCCGCCAATGGGATCATGTCGAATGCACCGGGAACGGCCAAGCGCCGTGAGATCGCCTGCGCCACCTCTCTCTCCGGCGAGATGATGACGTCGATCGGCATGTGGTCGCGGCTAAACAGATCCGCCCAGACCGGCTCGAGAAAGCTCTGCTGGCGAATGCGGGCGATTTTGGTCGGAACGTTGAACAGCGAATGGGCAACTTGACACGCCACCATATTGACCTCATCGCCATAGGTGACCGCAATGATCATATCGGCATCCGCCGCGCCCGCATTTTCCAGCACATCCGGCTGCGAAGCATTGCCGACCAATGCCTGCACATCGAGAGACTCGCTGACCTTAGAAATCAGCTCGGGGGACTGGTCGATGACCGTGACGTCATTTTGCTCGCCGGCAAGGTATGCTGCGATATGAAAACCGACCTGCCCGGCGCCGCAGATGATCACTTTCATTGGGCGCGTCCGCTTGCGTGCCGCTTACGCATCGGTTTTGTGAGCCCGCTCGACATTGTGCACGCCCAAGCCCTTCAATTTGCGGTGCAAGGCGGCGCGATCCATCCCGACGAAGACGGCGGTGCGGCTTATGTTGCCGCCGAATCGCGCCAGATGAAATGTAAGATATTGCCGCTCGAATTCTTCACGTGCCTCGCGCAAGGGCTGGTTCATGATGCCGAATGCCGGATCGGATTTCAGGAATTCCTGGGTATTGTTGCCGATCGCTTCGGCGACAATTTCCGCACGCACCGGCGCCTCCGGGTCTTCCATATCCGCCAGCAACAGACGTTCGATCGCGTTGGCAAGTTCCCAGATATTGCCCGGCCAATCATGCGCCTGTAGGGCGATCAGCGCGTCTTCGGAGATACGCCGTGGGCTCTTACCCTTTGCGATCGCCGACCGTTCCATCAAATCCATCGCCAAGGCGGGGATATCCGCCACCCGTGCAATCAGCGGCGGAACGAAAAGCGGCACAACATTCAGGCGATAGTATAAATCTTCGCGGAACCGGCCAGCCTGGATTTCATGGGTAAGATCGCGGTTGGTCGTCGCAATTACGCGGACATCGACTTCGACCCAACGATCGCCGCCGAACCGTTGAAATCGGGGTTTGTGCAAGACCCGAACGATTTTGGCCTGAGTTTCAAGCGGCATGTCCGCGATCTCATCCAACAATAATGTGCCGCCATGTGCCTGTTCAAGCACACCAATCCGGCGAGGCGTATCGGTTCCCGCTTCCGAACCGAACAAAGAGAGTTCCAAACGATCCGGCTCCAGGCCGGCACAATTCATGACGACAAATGGGGCGGCCGCGCGCATCGATCGCTCGTGCAGAAGCCGCGCGACGCAGCTCTTTCCCGCGCCGGGCGATCCGGTTATTAGCACTCTGCTGTCTGTGGGCGCCACCTTGGCAAGGCTTTGGCGCAATTGATTGACCATGGGGGAATTGCCCGTCAGATCCGTGAGCGGTCCCCCGACCTGCTCTTGAAGCGCACGGTTTTCACGTCGCAGCCGGGAATCCTCTACGGCGCGTTCGATGCTATGCAACAGGACGTCGGATTTGAACGGTTTCGTTAAAAAATCGTACGCGCCCATTTTCGTGGCGCGCACGGCCATATCGACGGTCGCGTGGCCGCTGATCATTAGAATCTGCTGATCCGGATTCTCAGCACGAATCATATCGAGCATCTGCAAGCCGTCATGCTGGCTGTTCTGCAACCACACATCGAGAATCATGAGATTGGGTTGACGGGCGGAAATCGCGGAATAGGCCTCGCTGCTATTTGCCGCTTCGCGGGTCTGATACCCTTCATCCTGAAGAATCCCGGCAATCAGCTTACGAATGTCCGCTTCGTCATCGACGATCAG
>CAYYBI010000413.1:0-2856 GCA_964469835.1 uncultured Rhodospirillaceae bacterium | reverse complement strand
CGTCGGAATGGATGTAGCGCACCTTGAGCCCGGCCTCGCCCATGTATTCGGTCAGATCCTCGGCCATCCGCTTGGTCAGCGTGGTGACCAGCACGCGCTGGCTTTTCTCGGTGCAGGTCTTGCACTCGGCCAGCAGGTCGTCCACCTGGCTTTCGGTTGGCCGGATGATGCAGACCGGGTCGATCAGCCCGGTCGGCCGCACCACCTGTTCGGTAAACACGCCACCCGTGCGCTCCAGTTCCCATGGGCCCGGCGTCGCCGAGACAAAGATCGATTGCGGCCGCATGGCGTCCCATTCCTCGAATTTCAGCGGCCGGTTGTCGACGCAGGACGGCAGGCGGAAGCCGAATTCCGCTAGGGTCGATTTGCGGTTGTAGTCGCCGCGGAACATACCGCCGACCTGGGGCACTGTGACATGCGATTCATCGATGATCAGTAGCGCATTGTCCGGAATGTATTCGAACAGCGTCGGCGGCGGCTCGCCGGCGTTGCGCCCGGTGAGATAGCGCGAATAGTTCTCGATGCCGGCGCAGGAGCCGGTCGCCTCGATCATCTCGACGTCGAAATTGGTGCGCTGCTCCAGCCGTTGCGCCTCCAGCAGCTTGTTTTCCCGGTGCAGCACGTCGAGATGCTGCTTGAGTTCTTCCTTGATCGACTTCACCGCCTGGGTCAGCGTCGGTTTCGGCGTGACATAATGGCTGTTGGCATAAATGCGCACCGCTTCCAGCGTGCCGGTCTTCTCCCCGGTCAGCGGGTCGAACTCGTGGATCGACTCGATCTCGTCGCCGAAGAAGCTGAGCCGCCAGGCCCGGTCCTCGTAATGCGCCGGAAAGATCTCCAGCGTATCGCCGCGCACCCGGAAGGTGCCGCGGTGGAAATTGTTGTCGTTGCGGCGGTACTGCAGCTCGACCAGCCTGCGCATGATGTCGCGCGGGTCGGCGCGCTGCATCACTTTGAGCGGCACAACCATCGTCGAATATGTCTCGACCGAGCCGATACCGTAGATGCAGGAAACCGACGCGACGATGATCACGTCGTCGCGTTCCAGCAGCGACCGCGTCGCCGAATGGCGCATGCGGTCGATCTGCTCGTTGATCGACGCGTCTTTCTCGATATAGGTGTCGGAGCGCGGGACGTAGGCTTCCGGCTGGTAGTAGTCGTAATACGAGACGAAATACTCGACCGCGTTGTTCGGAAAGAAGCTCTTCATCTCGCCATAGAGCTGCGCCGCCAGCGTCTTGTTCGGCGCGAGCACCAGGGTCGGTCGCTGCACCCGCTGGATGACATGGGCGATGGTAAAGGTCTTGCCGGATCCGGTAACGCCGAGCAGCACCTGCTCTCCTTCGCCGTTCTGCAGCCCGCCGGTCAGTTCGTCGATCGCCTCCGGTTGATCGCCCGCGGGGGTGTACTCAGAGATCAACTCGAAAGGAATGCCGCCTTCGGACAGGGGCCGTTCATACCGCTTCGACGGCAGCCACGGCATCAGCAGCGGCGCCGCGCCGGCGTCGGACAGACCAGGAGTTTTCCGTGCTTCGCTCATGAGAGGATTATATAGGCGGTGGCGCGGCTATTGCGATGGGGTGTTTCGCCACAGCAGATATATTTGTCGCCTCGAACAAGCGGCAGAGCCGCGCGGTTCGGGGGTCCAGGTCCGGCCAGTGCGCTTATTCTGGCTTCAGGATAAATGCTCCGAATTGTCCGGAATGACAACGATCCTTAACAGATGTCGGCGTGCGCCTACTCCGGCGGATGGATCTGCCGGTCGGGGACGATCGAGTTGGTGCCGAGATAGCGGAAATACTCATCCTCGTGTTCGAGGCAGATGTCCCGCAGCGTCCACAGCGCCTTGCCCAGCACCGTTTCATTGAACAGCCAATCCTCGACCTGCTTGCTGGTGGAATAGCCGGGCTGGGCGGTGATCGCTTCGCCGTAATACGCCTTGAGGTCCTCATAGGCGAGCTTGAGGACCCGCTGCGCCGGCATCCCGTCGCGCGCCTCGGGCGGTGCGCTGCCGTCGAGAAATCCCGCCAGCGCCTTGCCGCAGGCGTCGATCGTCATGCCGCTCGGGCCGACCGTGGTGCGGCCGCGCCGGTTCACCGCGAGTTCGTACCATGGCGAGAGCGAGGCGACCTCCTGCAGCAGGGCCTTGCCGAGGGCGCTCGCCGGCGCGGTCGCGTCCGGCGGTTTCGGCAGGTCGATCGGGCAGACCATGCCGGTCATCGCCGCTTCGTCCATTTCACCGGCGCCGTCGGGAATCTCCTCGGCATAGTCGACGATCAGCGGACCTTCGGGCGCGTCGAGCAGGTCGAAGGCGGCCGTCATCACGCGCTTCTGGAAGGTCGGGTCGTTCGGCACGCCGATCGGCCGGCCGAGTTCATAGGGCACCCACAGCGCGCGCGGCGGCTGGGTGCGCTCGGTATGGATGCGGATCAGGCTGATCTGCGTCGTCGCCAGCCCTTCTTCCTCGAAATAAATGGCAAGCCCGCCCACGGCGCGCGAACATTTCGGTCAAATGGGAACCAGCAGTACGGTGTCGACCGCATCCGCCTTCATGATCGCCGCGATGGCACGGGCCGACTCCTCGAGTTCCGCCGGGTGCGGCGCGCCGGACACCGCGAAATGGAAATCCGCGACCGAGCCGATCACGCCGTCGGCGGCCAGTTCGCGCAATCGCTCGATCGGGAAGCATACATTGAGGTCCTGCTGAAAGCCGGTGCGGTCGAAATTCACCGAGACATGGCTCATCACCACGTCGGCGGGATCGACGTCACCCGGGATCACCCGGTAGTCGGTATCGCCGCGCTGAAACACCGCGTCGCTGCGCAGGTTGAGCGCGGCGGTCGAGACGATGGCGAC
>CAYYBI010000412.1:0-4270 GCA_964469835.1 uncultured Rhodospirillaceae bacterium | reverse complement strand
CTCGGCGCTCATCGCTTCGGCCTTTGCCAATGTCGCCTTCGCACGATCGCTGACGCCCTCCGGATGCTCGTCGACCAGATTGCGCTGCGCCCAGCGGTTTTCCCAACCGGTGATGGCGCTGCAGACCGCGCTGGCGTCGCTGATCGCCTGCTCCAGCGCATCGACCGACGCGTTGTCGCGGCGGCGCAGCAGCGTGACGCCGGCCCCTTGCAGCGTCTCCAGGAATATCTCCAGGGCGGTCTTGCTGGCGTCGTCGAGGTTCGCCCAGCCTTCGGTCTCCAGGACCATCAGGCGCTGCGGCTTCACGGCCGCGGGCGGCGATGTGGGGCCGAGCAGGCCCGGAGCACCGCGGTCGCCCCCGGCCCGCTGCGCGATCTCGATCGCCACCTGCCACATATCCTCGATACAGGCTGCGTGCACGCCATGCGTGCTCATGCTGGTCGCCTGACGCTCGCCCCGGTTTATACCGCCCTGGGACGGTTTCAAAGCGACGTTGCCGCAGAAGCCCGCGGGACGGATGATCGAGCCGCCGACCTGCGTGCCGATCGCCGCCGGTACCATGCGGGACGCCACCGCGGCCGCCGAGCCGGACGATGAACCGCCGGGTGTGCGCGCGGGATCGAAAGGATTGGTGGTCGCCCCCGGATGCGATCCGCCCAGCTCCGCCGTCACCGTCTTGCCGAAAACCACGGCGCCCGCCTGTCGCAACGCCCAGACGGCAGCATTGTCGCGCTTCGGGAAGTTGCCGCGATAGGCGTCGCACCCCATCTGCGTCGGCATGTCTTTCGTCTCGAGCAGGTCCTTGATGGCAATCGGCATGCCGTCGATGGCGGAAAGGGCCCGGCCTTCCTGCCAGCGTGCGGTGCTGGCATCGGCAGCCTCGCGCGCCGCCGCCTCGTTCAACGCGGCGAATGCCTTGATCGTCGGCTCACGCGCGTCGATCGTCTCGATACAGCGATCCAGATAGGCGCGCGGCGTATCGGACCCGTCGCGGAAGGCCGGGATCGCATCGTGAAAGGTGAGCGCCTTGAAGTCGCGCGGATCGTATTTTTCCGGTGTCGTCGCGGTCATGTCGTCGTCTCCCTCTGGCATCTTGCCGCTAGACGATATCACCGCCGCGAAACGGGCGATACCGCGCCTTGGCCTGGGCCCGCGCCCGCTGCATGATGCACCCGGTCAAGCGAAGTGAGGCTTCCATGAAGATTTGCATTTTCGGCGCCGGCGCCGTGGCCGGTCTGGCCGGCGCGCGCATGGTGCGCGGCGGGGTCTCGGATATCTCCTTCGTCGCGCGCGGCGCGCATCTGGCCGCCATGCGCGACACCGGCCTGACCGTGCGGGAGCCGTCGGGGGAATGGACCGTTGCGGTCGACGCCACCGACGACACGGTGGCACTGGGTGTGCAGGACATCGTCATCCTCGGCCTGAAGGCGCACACGGTTGGCGCCGCCCTGCCCCAGATCACGCCGCTGATCGGCGAAAGGACGGTCGTGGTGCACACGGTGAACGGCATCCCGTGGTGGTATTTTCACGCACTGCCGGGCAGCGCGCAGGACACGACCCTGGAACGCGTCGATCCGGACGGCCTGATCCGGCGCACCATCGGTCCGGAAAAGGCGCTTGGCTGTGTCGTCTACATCGCCTGCAATATTCCGGAGCCGGGCGTTATCGAGCATAACCGCGGCCGCGCCAGCTACATCTTTGGCGAGCCGGATGGCAGCCGCAGCGCCCGCGCCGAGACCGTCGCGGGCCTGTTCGACGCCGCCGGGATTGAACACGAGATTACGGAAGATATTCGCGGCGTCGTTTGGGACAAGCTCTGGGGCAACCTGACCGGCAATCCGATGAGCCTGCTCTGCGAGACGCCATGCGACGCGCTGGCGCGGGACCCGGGCGTGCGGCGCGTGATGGGGCAAATGATCGCGGAAGCACATGCGGCGGCGCGCGCCGGCGGCGCCGAAGTAGAGGTCGACATCGAGGGCAAGCTCGATACATTCGAACGGCTCGGTCCGATCAAGACATCGATGCTGCAGGACTTCGAAGCCGGCAAGACGATCGAGTTGGATGCCCTGCTCGGCGTTATCATCGAGCTCGGCAAAAATGCCGGAATCGAGACGCCGGTCTGCGATATAGTCTACGCGCTGACCCGTATGAAGGCGGCGACCGCCGGATGTTACCTACCGCCGGGCGGTTGAGCGCAAAATTTAGCGCGCACGCCCTCAGCGGAAATCGAAGCCCAGCGTTTTCAGATGCTCCCGCAGCTTGTCGCGCAGCGGCGGGTTGAATTTCCTGTCCATGTCGTGGGTCCACGAATCGGGCGTGGTCTCGACGCCCTTCGATGTGTAGTGCGCCGAAAGTTCCGCGTCATAGTCGTCGAGCGCACCCAGCGCGGCCGTGCGGTCATAGCGTTCCCGATGGACCATCGAGTCGAAATTCATGCGCGGCTTCTGCGGCGGCGCCTGATCGGGCCAGCCGAGACACATGCCGAAGACGCAATAGACGCGCGGCGGCATATCGAGAATGCGCGCCACCTCGACCGGGTTGTTGCGCACGCCGCCGATCATGACGCCCTTCAGGCCGAGCGAGTCCGCGGCGAGATAGGCCGCCATACCCGCGAGCGACGCATCAATGCTGGCAACCAGGCCCATTTCCATGTTGTTGTCGTCGATTGTGTGGCCGTTTCGCTTCAACGCGTCCTCGATCCGCGTGATATCGGCGCAGAACGCCAGGAATACCGGCGTTTCCGCCACGTGCCGCTGGTTGCCGGTGGTCACCGATAATTGTTTCTTGGTCTCCTCATCGCGCACCACGATGACCGTGTAGGACTGAATATTGGACGAAGTCGGCGCGCGGAACGCGGCCTCGAGCACGGCGTCGATCGTGGCGTCGTCGACCGGCTTGTCGCTGTATTTGCGGACGCTGACCCGGTTGTGCAGCACCTCGATGGTTTCGCTGGTCACGGTCCGCCGGGCGGCGGGAGGCGAAGGATCATTCGGCATGGCGGTCGGTTCCCGATCTGTGTGTCTTACTGTAATAAATCATCGATGTCGCCGACTCCGGCACATCGACGCGCTGCTCGGTCAGGGTATTGGTGCCCCGCACCGTCGTGCGCCTGAAGATACGGCCGATTGTGCTTTCAAGACAATGCCGAACACGTGATCCCACGCCGGGTCAGAACAGGCTGCGCTGTGCCGGCGGTTCCGGCGGCGTCTCCTCCACCGGCTCGGCGCGCTCCAGAACCGACGGGTCGTCGTTGCGGACATTATTGACGAGGGTGGTTACCGGATAGAACTCGAGCGCCCCGGCATAGGGGCGCATCAGCGGCGTCGCCTCTTGCGGGTGCGGGGTGTCGGCGGTAAGCCAGCGATCATAGTCGGCCGGATCGAGGATGACCGGCATGCGGTGATGCAGTTCGGCGATCACATCGGCGGCTTCCGTGGTAACGATGGTGCAGCTTTCGATCTCGCTGCCATCCGGCGACAGCCAATTCTCCCATAGGCCGGCAAAGGCGAAGGGCGCCCCGCCCGGCAAGGCGATCCGCCACGGCTGTTTCCCACCCTTGCCGTCTTTCGTCCACTCATAAAACCCGTCCGCGGCGATCAGGCAGCGGCGGCGGCGAAACGCAGCGCGAAAGGCCGGTTTTTCCGCCACCGTCTCGGCACGTGCGTTGATCATCCGGCCGCCGATGGCGGGATCCTTGGCCCAGCTCGGAATCAACCCCCACCGGAATGCCGTGAACGATCGCCCGCCCCCATCGGGCCCTTTCCGGACCGCCAGCACATCCTGCGTCGGCGCAATGTTGTAGCGCGGCGGCAGGTTAGGCAGCGCATCTATCTGAAACAGATCGCGCAACGCATCGATCGGCGTGGTCAAGCTGTACCGTCCGCACATCCCATTGGTCCTCGATGCGGCGCAAAATTCGAAGGCGCTCGGGAAATCAAAAAATTCCGTTCATGCAATATTAACTACATTTCGACATCTTCCATACCCAAGACGTCTCGGTTGAGCGTGCGCCATGCCGGCACCGCCCCACCCGCGTCGATCGCGGGAAACCGCAATGAAAATGATGACTCCCTGCCCGCCGCGTCGCCCGTGAGCGGAGGACCGCCGAAAGATCATGGAAAAAATCGCCGCCTTAGATGGAACGCCGCTGTCGCTCGAATCGCTTGTGCCGAACCTCATCGTGGGATGCCTGTTGTCGTTGGTCGTGCGGTGGCATTTTCAACGCTTCGGTTCCACCTTGTCGAATCGCGAGGAATTTTCGCAGGTCTTT
>CAYYBI010000411.1:0-4212 GCA_964469835.1 uncultured Rhodospirillaceae bacterium | reverse complement strand
AGCTCCTCGATCGGCTGGACGAATTGCACGATTTCGAAACTCCGCCCGCAATGGTTGAGGGGGAGCTCGAATCGATCTGGAACCAGTTCGAGAACGCCCGCAAGAATAACCAACTCGATCCGGAAGATTTGGAAAAAAGCGACGACGAAATTCGCGAGGAATACCGCAAGATTGCCGGCCGGCGGGTGCGTCTTGGCCTGTTGCTCGCGGCAGTCGGTCAGCGGAACACCATCGAGGTGACGCCGGAAGAGTTGAACCGTGCGCTGATCCGGCAGGCCCAGATGTTTCCGGGGCAAGAGCGGCAAATTATTGAAACATATCAGAAAAATGAAAATCTGATGGGAAGCTTGAGGGCGCCTATTTTTGAAGACAAGGTGGTAGACTATATTCTTGAGATGGCCGCCGTTAGCGAGCGCGAGGTGAGCGTCGAGGATTTATTCCGAGACCCGGATGAGGAGGCGGAAAAGCCGAAGGCAAAATCGTCAAAAAGCGCCGCGCGTGGTAAGGCGGCCGCATCCGGTGGCAAAAAACCCGCAGCCAAGGCGGCGCCCAAGAAACCGAAACCCAAGGCGGCCGCGAAAAAGAAGGAATCGTGAAGCGGCAAGGCGCCGACTCGCGACGAAACAACTCTTAAGACTGCGACTAGAGACCTTTCAGGTTACATCAGGAAACAATGAGATATGCGCGATCCGGCCGAAACCTACATGAACATGCTTGTCCCAATGGTCGTCGAACAGACGAATCGGGGAGAGCGCGCGTATGATATTTATTCGCGGTTGCTCAAAGAGCGCATCATTTTCCTTACTGGCGGCGTGGACGATGGCGTAGCAAGCTTAATTAACGCGCAGTTGCTGTTCCTGGAGTCGGAAAATCCAAGCAAGGATATATCCTTTTATATCAATTCCCCTGGTGGGATCGTGACGTCTGGCTTATCGATCTATGACACGATGCAGTACATTCGCAGTGACGTATCGACCGTGTGCGTTGGGCAAGCGGCATCGATGGGATCACTGTTGCTGTGTGCGGGCGCGCTCGGAAAACGCTATAGTTTGCCGAACAGCCGGATCATGTTGCATCAACCGTCTGGCGGTTTTCAGGGTCAGGCCACGGACATTGAAATTCATGCACGTGAAATCCTGGCCTTGCGCGGGCGATTGAATGACATATATGTGCGGCATACGGGGCAGAATCTGAAGGTAATCGAGAGCGCTCTGGAGCGGGATAATTTCCTGGCGGCGGAAGAGGCCAAGGAATTCGGGTTGATTGATGAGGTGGTGACGGAGCGTCCCGAGGCGGCCGATGAGGGCGGCGGCAAACCGGTGGACTCCAAAAAAGAGGGAGATGAATAAGCTGGCACCAATTTTATCGGGACCGGAATGCAGGTGTGGCGCGGCCTGCCGCGTCAAGCACTTTTCAGTATGGTTTATTTAGGTTTAATTATTTTTCAATTTATCTATGGCAGATTTATCCCATTGTCGGTAGTTGAAGCTATTGGCTAACATGGCGGGCCTTGGTCCTCCGAAAGGAAAGTGCAGAGCATGAGTAAGAGTGGCTCCGGTGACTCCAAGAACACCCTCTACTGCTCGTTTTGCGGTAAGAGCCAGCACGAGGTCCGTAAGCTGATTGCGGGTCCGACCGTATTCATCTGTGATGAATGCGTCGAGCTCTGCATGGACATCATCAAGGAAGATCACAAGGCGACGATTTCCAAGTCGCGTGACGGCGTGCCGACACCGCGCGAAATCCGCAAGGTTCTCGATGACTATGTCATCGGACAGGGCCATGCGAAACGCGTCTTGTCGGTAGCTGTTCATAATCATTACAAGCGCTTAGCGCATGGCGGTAAGAACAACGACGTCGAATTGGCGAAGTCGAACATCCTGTTGATCGGGCCGACCGGTTGCGGCAAGACCTTGTTGGCGCAAACACTGGCCCGGATCCTCGATGTACCGTTCACCATGGCCGATGCCACGACCCTGACCGAGGCCGGCTATGTCGGCGAGGACGTCGAAAATATCATTCTGAAGCTGCTGCAATCGGCCGATTACAATGTTGAACGTGCGCAACGCGGAATCGTTTACATCGATGAAGTCGATAAAATCAGCCGTAAATCGGACAATCCGTCGATTACGCGGGACGTTTCGGGTGAGGGCGTGCAGCAGGCGCTGCTGAAGATCATGGAAGGCACCGTTGCCAGCGTACCGCCGCAGGGCGGCCGGAAGCATCCGCAGCAGGAATTCTTGCAGGTGGATACCACGAATATCCTCTTCATCTGTGGTGGCGCCTTCGCCGGGTTGGAAAAGATCATCTCGACGCGCGGCAAGGGGTCTTCGATTGGCTTCGGCGCCGACGTGCGGGGGCCGGAGGATCGCCAGATCGGCGAAATTCTGCAACAGGTTGAGCCCGAAGATCTGCTCAAATTCGGGCTGATCCCTGAGTTTGTCGGCCGGCTGCCGGTTCTGGCAACGCTGTCCGACCTGGATGAAGACGCGCTCGTCGAAATCCTCTCGCAGCCCCGGAATGCGTTGGTCAAGCAGTACCAGCGCCTGTTCGAAATGGAAGGCGTGCAGCTGGAATTCACCGACGACGCCTTACGTTCGGTTGCCCACAAGGCGATCGCCCGGAAGACCGGCGCGCGTGGCCTTCGGTCGATCATGGAGTCCATTCTGCTCGACTCAATGTACGAATTACCCGGTCTTGAGGGTGTCGAGGAGATCGTGATCAATCGCGAAGTGGTCGAAGGCAACGCCAAACCACTGCATATTTACGCGGATCGCCGCGAAGATACGGGTCAGAGCGCCTAATAGGCGAAACGTCAAGTCTTGATTGTCGGCCTGTTCGAGGCCATCTAATGACGCAAGTTGAGCCCTCCCCACCGCCGTGTTTGGCGGTTACAAGTCCGGACGGAAATCCATGGAAGAAGTAAGCCGAGATCAGGTGTATCCGGTTCTGCCGCTACGGGACATCGTCGTTTTTCCGCACATGATCGTGCCGCTCTTCGTCGGCCGCGAAAAATCGGTGCGGGCGCTCGAAGACGTCATGTCGGATGACAAGCAGATATTGCTGGTCACCCAGAAAAGTGCGGCGCAGGACGACCCGATGCCGGCGGATATCTATACTATGGGCACCGTCGCGACGGTGCTGCAGCTCCTGAAGCTGCCGGACGGCACGGTTAAGGTGCTGGTCGAGGGCAATCAACGCGCCAATATCACCGAATACGTCGATAACCCCGATTTCTTTCAGGCCAATGCCCAGTTGATCGAGGATAATGTTGAGAATCCTCAGGAACTGGAAGCGCTGAGCCGCGCGGTGGTCGCGGAATTCGAGCAATACATCAAGCTCAACAAGAAGGTGCCGCCGGAAGTCCTGATTTCGGTCAATCAGATCGACGATCCTGGCAAGCTCGCGGACACGGTTGCGCAACATCTGACGCTGAAAATCGCCGACAAGCAGGCCCTGCTGGATGTGGCGGTCGTCGCCGAGCGGCTAGAGCGGGTCTATTCCTTCATGGAAGGCGAGATCGGCGTGATGCAGGTCGAAAAGCGCATCCGCAATCGCGTCAAGCGCCAGATGGAGAAAACCCAGCGCGAGTACTATCTGAACGAACAGCTCAAGGCGATTCAGAAGGAGCTGGGCGAGAGCGAGGATGGCCGTGACGAATTGGCCGAGCTCGAGGAAAAGATCAAGAAGACCAAGTTTAGCAAGGAAGCGCGGGAGAAGGCGCTCGCCGAGCTCAAGAAATTGCGGTCGATGAGCCCGATGTCGGCGGAAGCGACGGTTGTTCGCAACTACCTCGACTGGATGCTCAATATTCCCTGGAAGAAGCGAACCAAGATTAAGCGTGACCTGACGGAAGCCCTTAACGTGCTGGATCAGGATCACTACGGTCTAGACAAGGTCAAGGAACGGCTGATCGAATATCTCGCGGTGCAGCACCGCATGCGCAAGGTTAAAGGGCCAATCCTTTGTCTTGTTGGCCCGCCGGGTGTGGGTAAGACGTCGCTTGGCAAGTCGATGGCACGTGCCACCGGCCGGAAGTTCGTGCGCATGTCGCTGGGCGGTGTGCGGGACGAGGCGGAAGTGCGCGGCCATCGCCGGACCTACATCGGATCGATGCCGGGCAAGGTTATTCAGGGGATGAAGAAGGCAAAATCTTCGAATCCGCTGTTCCTGCTCGACGAGGTCGACAAGCTTGGCGCCGACTGGCGGGGC
>CAYYBI010000410.1:0-2503 GCA_964469835.1 uncultured Rhodospirillaceae bacterium | reverse complement strand
GTCGATGGCGCGGCGGCGGAGAGTCTTCTTGTCGATTTGCCCGGCGAAACTAATGAACGGATTGTCTTGAGCGCGCACATCGACGGCCATCCGCTGGGCGAAAGCGCGATCGACAATGCAACCGGCCTCGCCGTCGCGCTGGATGTTGCCCGGATACTCCAGCCGCACCTTGCAGGGCTGCGGCGCGGTTTGCGGTTGTGCCTGTTCAATCTGGAGGAATGGGGTCTCGCGGGGTCCGCCCTGTATGTCGATGGCCTGTCGCAACGGGCGCGCGATGCGATCGCGCTCAATATCAATCTGGATTCGGTCGGCGGCGACGCGCGACTTACGGCACTGACCAGCGAATTTCCCAAAGTTGAGGAATTTCTCCGCAGCGTTCCAGGCGGCGGAGTGGATGAACTGCGGTTTTACCGGCCGCTGATGCGCAATTCGGATCATTACAATTTTGCGCGCCATGGTATTCCCGCATTCCGCCTGGTGGCGGGATTCGACGATCCGGCAAGCAATTTGCGCTACGTGCTGACGCCGGCGGACCGGCGCGGCCTGGTGACGGAACTGCAACTCGAACGGGCTGCACTGCTAACGGCGAGAATCGCCCTCGAGGCCTGCGCGGCGCGGGATTTGTCCTTAGGGAATGCGTCGTAGCGACCGCGCGCTAATCCAGTGACACGTTGTGCCGGGGTGCGCTCCAGCCGCGGGCGAGTTCAATCGCGCGCTCGACATCTTCTTCCAGCATCAGCCCATCTTCGACCAGCGTCATCGCCGCTTCACGGATCGCCCGGACATAGCCGTCCAGGTTTTTGTACCGTTCCTGGATCGACGGCCGCGGATCGCCGGTGGCCCTGCGGTGTTCCGGCGTTTCCGGGAAGGGCATCGTGCTGCCGGTAAATTCGTGCATCGCGCCTTCGCCGTAGCCGCGCGCCCGCAGGTTCCAGCCCGTATAGGTGCCGAGCGGTGCGCTGACCATCGGCACACGGATGCCCGCGATGTCGTTGCCGTCCGCATCGACCGCGGGAACAAGGATGGTATAGCCGTCCGCATCCACCACGTTCGGGGGTTCCTGCGACAGGATGCCCTTGTCTTCGTCGGGCCCAAAATCGAGCAGCGGCAGGCCGTTGGCGCTTTGCGGGGTGGCGACACCGGGGATCGCGGGAAACTGTGTCTTCCATTCCTCCCAGGTAACCAAGGTGCCGTCGGCCCGTCGCGGAATGCGGCTCGGCGGCGGCGCGATACCGTCCGTCGCCCAGCGGTCGAGTGCGTCGAGCGTCGCCCGGAACAGCATCGAAGTCGCGACAACGCAGCCAACATTCTGGCAGACACCCCGGGTCGGCGTCTTGAGGTTGGGATTCGCGAAATGTTGCGAGCTCGACCAGAAATACGCCCGCACGGTATCCGGCTGTTCCAGATCGTTGCCCTGCGTGTCGGTATGCACCAGCGATCCCCGGCGCTGCCAATATTCCGTGCCGGTCTGGGTGTGGATTACCAGCGGATCGGTGTCGGGACGTTTGAGAATGGCGTCGGTCTTGCCGGTCAGGTGATCCGTGCTCTCCGCATACGAAAAGGGAAACTTGTCGGCCCGGTTGTCGTGGTCTTCATATTGCTGGCCGGCCGGTGTGATCACATTGGCGAACCGGTGGTTCATCCACATGCGGCCGGCGCCCGCGACGTGCGGCATCACGCCATCGAAAACCTTGCGTCCTTGGGCATCCGCGTTAAAGCCGTTATACAGCGAGTCCCGAATGCACCGGCCGGTTTGCGAACGGCCCCAGGAATAGGCCTTCTCCACCATGTCCGGCCCGCCCACCGGGTTCGGGTTTCCGGCACGGTCCGTTTCGTCATACTTCAGGAAACTCACCAAATCCCGAACCGCTGCATGGCCGAGGCCCAGCACCAGAGGGGCGCGCCCTGTATAGACCAGTTCATATATCCAACCGGTCTCGAACCCGGCGGGAATGTGGATATTGCTGTCCGATGGGACGAGCGAGGTTTCGGCGCCTTGCATGTCGAGGCCGGCGCCGCTCTCGAGCCGCGCGAAGCACCATTGGTCCGCGGGCACCTCGATGCGTTCGTCGGTCGCGTAGCGCCGCCGGGTAAGGCGGGCTTCGCGGGTATCGAGCGAAATCGTCGGGTGGCTCCGCGTCGAGGCGCGGCCGCCGCTCAACGGAAAAGTGGTCATGCCCGGGCTGTCGGCGACGATTTCGATGCGAACGGGCCCCGTAATCGGTCCGTCCGCTTCTCGGGCGACCGGTAAATCCAGCAGCATGCGGCCATTGCCTGGCAGCAAGTCCCCCTGCCAGGCGCCCCACACAACCGTGTAGCCGCGCCGGAACAGATACCCATTGCCGGCGTCGAGGAGGCTTTGCGGATTGTTCGAGCCCGGCGCGTCGTTGAAGAATTGGAGCGCGCGCATGTTGCCGCGATTGCCATAGTCGAAAAAGATCCGTTTATTGCCCCGGCTGAGATCGGCGGGACGCAGGATGCAGACGTCGGCGGTGAATTCGAC
>CAYYBI010000409.1:0-11046 GCA_964469835.1 uncultured Rhodospirillaceae bacterium | reverse complement strand
GCGAGGTCGAGCTCGCGCAGCGGACCCACCGCGGCGCTAATTGGCGGCGTCACGACGACATGGTCGACCGGCCCGACCTGCTCACAAGCCGCCGAGACGCTGTCGTCGCTGTTGATATCGAGGACGACGGTTTCAGCGGCTTCGCTCAAGGTCTTATTGGCCGCGTCGAGTTTTTCCTGATTGCGGCTGCCGATCACTACAGTGGCGCCTGCTTCTTGCGCCAGTCGCGCCGTCGCCAAGCCGATGCCGGAACTACCACCGACGACGAAAACTTTTTTGCCCTGTAGCCTCATGGAACTTCCTCCCCGTATAGGTTTTCGTTGTTAGGGCCCATTAAAGCCGCAATCGGCCCGGCAACGCCAGCGTCTGTGCACGCGCTACCGGGTTCGCGCGGCCGGAGCGCGTGGGTTAAACTGGTGCGAAAGAAGGGGAGCGACGGTGGCCAGGGTAGGCGAGACACACGAATTCGATCTGATCGTCGTCGGCTGCGGCATTTCCGGCCTGTCGGCAGCGGTGACGGCGCAGCAGAACGGCGCCCGGGTTGCCGTGCTCGAACGCGCCGTGAAAGAGGAGCGCGGCGGCAACACGCGCTACACCGGCGCGTCGATCCGGATGGCGAGCGAAAGCGAGATTTCGCCCGATTTCGAAGGCATGTTCGCGGCCAATGCGGGCTATCACCTGGATCCTCTGCTGGTCGCCGAAACCGCGGCCGACTACGCCAACTGGCCCGCAATCGTGAAGACCATGCCGGCGATGGACCCGGAGGTGATCGGCACGCTGGCCGACGCCGCACCGGGTACGATTGCCTGGCTGAAACAGCAGGGCGTGAAGTTCGGCGAGATGGCGTTCTACGGGCTGACCGAGCGGTCGTCGCCGCGCATCGGTGTCACCGGCGGCGGGCTCGCGCTGGTCGAGACGATGGCGCCGGTCGCCGAGGAAAAAGGCGCGGACTTCTTATACGAGACGACCGCGCAAGGGTTGATCCGGGACGAGGACGGACGGGTAACCGGGCTCAAGGCAACGGGCGCGAACAACCGGCCGCTGCACCTGATGGCGCGCGGCATCGTGCTCGCCTGCGGCGGTTTTCAGGGCAATCCGGAAATGGTGGCGCATTATCTTGGCCCCCAGGGGCGGTTCCTGCGCCCGGTCGCGCGCGGCGGCTACTACAACAAGGGCGAGGGCATCCGCATGGCGCTCGACATCGGCGCGGCGCCCGCCGGCGATTACAGCGACATCCACACCCAGCCCATCGACCCGCGCTCCGGCGCGACCGAGCCGCTGGTGATGATCTTCACCCAGGGCATTCTGGTGAACACCGACGGCAATCGCTTCGTCGACGAGGCGCCGGGGCCGATCGATGCGAATTACGAGGACATCTGCCGGCGCATCAACGCGCAGCCCGACGGCCTTGCCTGGTGCCTGCTCGACGCCAAGCTGGACGAGATCGAGAACTGGCAGCGCTGCGTGCGCTCCGACCAGCCGCCGATCGAGGCCGGCGACCTTGTTGAGCTGTCGGCAGAGATCAAGGTGCCGGCGGACGCGCTGCATGCGACCGTCGCGGCCTACAACGCGGCGTGCCGCGACGGAAAATTCGATCCCCACACCGTCGACATGCTCGGCACGGAGGATTTGTCGCCGCCGAAGACCAACTGGGCGCGGCCGCTCGATACCCCGCCGTTCAAGGCCTATCCGGTGATCGGGTCGAACACCTTCACCTTCGGCGGGCTGAAGGCGACGCCCGACGCCCAGGTGCTGAACACCAGCGGTGAAATCATCCCCAGCCTCTATGTCGCCGGCGAGACCATGGGCCTTTATTACGGCCGTTACCCCGGCGCGACGTCGGTGCTGCGCGGCGCCGTCTTCGGCCGCCGCGCCGGCCTGCACGCCGCACGGGGGAATGTTTAGGCGCGCGCTTTAACTTCGAATTGAAACGCGTCATGCCCGCGTCGGCGGGCATCCAGAAAATTTTTGCAAGTCCCTGGATTCCGGACCGGCGCGGCGCGCCGTCCGGAATGACGCGATGATTTGACTACCGCCGCGCGCGCACCGTCGCCAGCGTGTAGCCCGCCAGATCCGACATGATGTCCGGATGCAGTTGCGGGCCGGTGAGCTGGAAGCGTTTTACCGTGCGGATGTCGATCGGGTCGCAGCCGGCCATGGTGTCGAGCAGGGACTGGACCTCGGCCTCGATCTGATCCGCGGGGAAAATCCGGCTGACGAGGCCGGCGGCGAGTGCGCTTTCTGCATCGATCTCCTTCATCGACAGCACCATGTCGGTCAGCACCTTTGGGTGGACCTTGGCGAGCGCCGCCATGGCGAGCGTCGGCGCGGTGCCGTGCGCCATCTCCGGCAGCGCGAAGCGGGAGTCGTCGGTGGCGTAGGCGATGTCCGATCCGCCGACCAGCGCACAGCCGAAGCCGAGCGCCTTGCCGTGCACCACCGAGATGATCGGCGCCGGGCAATGGCGGAAGGCGTGATAGACGGCCAGGATCTGGCTCATCACCCGGTTGTGCGCGTCATAGGCATTCTTCGGCGGGCCGCCGGGCAGCTTCTGCTCGCGGCCGTGGCAGAAATCCTTGCCGTTGGCGCGCAGGACGACCGCGCGGATTTTTGCGTCGCGCCCGGCGTCCGCAACCGCGTCGGCGAGCATCGCCTGGGTCCTGGTGGTGAACAGATTACCCTTGCGGGGCCGATTGAAGGTGATGTTCAGGAACGAGGTCTTTTTCTGGATGATCAATGGCTGTGCCATGGGGGCCTCCCGTCAGATTTCGTGATTTTGGTTGCTTTTGATGATGTGTTTACCGCGTTGCGCCGGCGATCAGGTCGAGTAGATATTCCGGCGTGACCGGAACCTGGGTGATTTTCACGTCGAGCGGCGTCAGCGCGTTTTCGATGGCCGCCACGATGGCGGCGGCGGCGGGGATCGTGCCGCCTTCGCCGGCGCCCTTGACGCCGAGCGGGTTGAGCGGCGTCGGCGTTTCCATATGCGTCTGCTCGATGGCCGGCGTCTCGGTCGCCAGCGGCAGCAAATATTCGCCGAAATTGACCGTCACCGGCTGGGCGGAGTCGTCGTAGCGCATCCATTCGAACAGCGCGTTGCCGATGCCGTGCACGACGCCGCCCGCGACCTGGCCCTCGACCATCATCGGATTGATGATGGTGCCGCAGTCATGCGCGGTGACGTAACGCAGGATCGACACGCGGCCGGTTTCGATATCCACCTCCACCTCGGCGACATGCGCGCCGTTGGCGTAGGTCGAGCGTTCCGGGGTGAAATAGCTGGTGTCGTCAAGCCCGGGGGTAATGCCGTCGGGCATCGAGAAGCCCGGCATGCCATTGGCGAACACGGCGATCTCGCCGAAACTCTTGCCCATCTCGGGCACGCCCTTGACGAAGACCCGGCCGTCGGCGAGGTCGAGATCGTCCTCCGCCGCTTCCAGCAGATGGGACGCGATCTTGATCATCTTGTCGCGCAGATTGCCCGCGGCCAGATGCGCCGATGGTCCCGCATTCGCGGTCACCCGGCTGGCGAAGGTGCCGATGCCGTAGGCGACGCCGGTGGTCTCGCCGCCGATCACGGTGACCGCGTCGGGCGCGACGCCCAGCCGGTCGGCGATGATCTGGGCGAACATGGTCTGGTGGCCCTGGCCTTGGGCGGCCGCGCCGGTCTGGGCCACGATGTTGCCGGCCGGCATGATCTGCACCAACACGCCCTCGAACGGGCCAAGTCCGGTGCCTTCCACATAGCTGGCGGTGCCGATGCCGATGTGGCGTCCCTCGGCGCGGGCGGCGGCCTGCCGCTCCTTGAACGCCTCGTATCCCGCCAGCGCCAGCGCCTTTTCCTGGCACGCCGGGTAGTCGCCACTGTCGTAAATCACCGGGCTGCCGTCGCGGAAGGTGAGGCCGACCTTGTAGGGCATGGCGTCGGCGGGTACGAAATTGCGCCGCCGCACCTCCGCCGGGTCGAGCGACAATTCGCGCGCCACCCGGTCGAGCAGCCGCTCCATCGCGAACACCGCCTGCGGCCGGCCGGCGCCGCGCACCGGCGTGGTCGCCACCTTGTTGGTGAAGACGCCGGTCACCTTCATCGCATAGGCGGGCACCACATAGGGGCCGGGCAGGGTGGTCGCGGAAATGAACGGCGTGATGATGCCCCAGGCGAGATGGGCGCCGCAGTCGTGAATCAGCGACCCGCGCACCGCCTTGATGCGGCCGTCGCCGTCAACCGCGATTTCTACGTCATAGAATTGGTCGCGTTCCTGATGCGTCGCGGTGAAATGCTCGCGCCGGTCCTCGATGTATTTGACCGGGCGGCCGAGCGCAATCGCCGCCGCCGCGACCGCTAGATGCTCGGGATAGGCCTGCACCTTCGAGCCGAAGCCGCCGCCCGTATCCGGCGCGATCACCCGGACCCGGTTGTCCGCCTGCCCGGTCATGCGGCAATAGACGTCGCGCAACTGATGCGGCGACTGGGTGTTGGCCCAGATGGTCAGCGTGTCGGTAACTGCCTCGTAGGACGCCAGCATGGTGCGGCATTCCATGGCGTGGCCGGCGCCGCGATGCTGGAACAGGGTTTCGCCGAAGACATGGGCGGCTCCGGCGAATGCCGCCTCGGTCTCGCCGTAGCCGACGGTGAATTCGGCGGCGACGTTGTCCTCACGGCTCTCATGCGCCACCGCCGCGTCGGGCTTGAGCGCGTCCCGGAAATCGCCGGCCGCCGGCAGCATTTCGTAATCGACGAACACCAACTCCGCCGCGTCTTCGGCGAGGTAGCGGTCGTCGGCGATCACCAGCGCTACCGCCTCGCCGACGAAATGCACCGCGTCCGCGGCGAGTACATGCTGCGTGACCGGATAGCGGATCGCCGGATTGGGCACCAGCAGCGGCATCGCGGTTTGCAGCGCCTCGGGCAGGTCGGCATGGATGAACACCGCATGCACGCCCGGCATGTCGAGCGCGGCCGCCGCGTCGATGCCGGTGATCCGCGCATGCGCATAAGGGCTGCGGACGACCGCGGCCTGCAAGGCGTTCGGCAGATGGATGTCGTCGACGAATTTTCCCGCGCCGGTGAGGAGCGAGGCGTCCTCGAGCCGGGGAACCGCGCTGCCGATCCAGCTCATTGGTCGGTTGGGCGGCTGGCTGGGCTTTCGCCGCGCAGCGTCTTGGCGGCGGCCAGCGCCGCGTCGACGATGCCCTGATAGCCGGTGCAGCGGCAGATGTTGCCGGACAGCCATTCCCGCACCTCCTGCTCGCTCGGGTCGGGGATCGTGTCGAGCAGTTCGGTGAGCGTGGCCAGCATGCCGGGGGTGCAGAAGCCGCATTGCAGCCCGTGATTGTCGATGAACGCCTGCTGCAACGGGGTCAGCGCGCCGTTGTCGGCCATGCCTTCGACCGTATCCACCGACATGCCGTCGGTCTGCACCGCCAGCAGCAGGCAGGACCGCGCGGTCTTGCCGTCGAGCAGGATGGTGCACGCGCCGCACACGCCGTGTTCGCAGCCGAGATGGGTGCCGGTCAGTTCCAGTTCATGGCGCAGGAAGTCGGCGAGCGTCAGGCGCACCGGCACCTCGCGCGTGACTTGTTCGCCATTGACGGTGAGCGTGATCTCCAGTCGTTCGGCCATGATCAAGCCCCTCCCGTTTGCGCGCGGTCGAGCGCCTGGCCCAGCGCGCGCTTGGTCATTACCACGGCGAGCTTCCGCCGGTACTCTTTCGAGGCATGCACGTCTTCGATGCCGGGCACCGACGATGCGTGCACGGCGGCGGTCTCGAACAACTCCGGCGACGGCGTCTGTCCGATCAGCGCGCCCTCCGTCTCGGGCAGCCGGACCGGGCCGTTGTCGACACCGGTCAAAGCGACGGAGGCGCGGTCGATCTTGCCGCCGCCATCGAGGGTCAACAACACCGCCGCGCCGGCCATGGCGAAATCGCCGTGCCGGCGGGCGAATTCGACGAAGCCGTAGCCATGGCCGTCCGGCCAGCAGGGAATGGTGATTGCGGTCAGGATTTCGTCGGGTTCCAGGTTCGGCGTCATGAAGCCCTGCGACCAGTCGGCCATTGCGATATCGCGTGTCCCCCGCGTGCTGGCCGCATGCAGCGTCGCGTCGTGGGCGTGCAGGACGGCCGGCATTTCCGCCGCGGGATCGAGATGCGACAGGCTGCCGCCGATGGTGCCGCGGTTGCGGGTCTGCACATGGCCGACATTGAGCAGCGCCTCATGCAGCAGGGGGCACCGCCGCTGCACCAGTTCGGAAAGCTCCAGATCGCGCTGCCGGGCCATCGCGCCGATGCGTAGCGCGCCGCCGGTGCCCTCGACCGTCGACAGTTCCGCGACGCGGTTGATGTCGATGATGTTGGCCGGCATCACATAGCGGAAATTCATCATCGGCATCAGCGATTGGCCGCCCGCAAGAATCTTGGGGTCGTCCAGCGTCGCCAGGAAGTCGAGCGTTTGCGGCAGCGATTCCGGCCGGTGATAGGAAAATGGTGGCGGCTTCATGGCATCATTCCTTTCCGATCAACCGGCGCATGAATTGACAGATCGACCGTTTGAGGGCGCCCAGCATAATGGAAAACCCGGAGGCGGCGGCGATGGGTTCGGCCGGCGCGGGAGCCGCTGCCGTGTCGGAGGTGGCAGCGTCTGCTTGGCTGTCATCCAGGATGTTTTCCTTCAGACAGGCGGCGAAGCGGTCGATCATCTCCGCCGACACGCTGGCGATCACGCCCTGGCTGCGGCCGTATTGCGCGATCGGCCCGGCGAGTTGCAGATCGGTGACGATCGATACCATGGTGCCGTCGCCATCCGGTGTCAGGGCGAAATCGACATCCGCGTTGGCGCTGCCGCGGTTGCGGCCCTCGCGGCCGGCGGCGGCGAGTCGGGCGGTGAAGGCCTCGTCGTCGCGCTCGGTGAAGGACACCTCGCCGTCGAAGGACAGGCTGACCGGGCCGAGCTTGACCTTGATCGTGCCCTTGTAGGTGTTCTCGTCCACGATTTCGGTTAGCGCCGCGCCGGGCACGCAGGGCGCCACGCGCTCCACATCGGTCAGCACGCGCCATGCTTCCGCGGGCGCCACGGGCACGTCGAAGGAATTTTCTAGTTTCAAGCCGGTATCCCTGGTGGCTTATTCTTGTTGCCGGCAAGATAGCACCGGGCGGGGCGGTTCCGAAAGACAGAGTCGAATAACCCTCTGCCTCAGACCGAAGGAGCGCCGACATGAAGTATGAAACCCTGACCATCGATCGGGACGCTGACAGCGGGGTCGCAACGGTGACCCTGGAAAATGGCCCGCGGAATGCCATCGACGCCCGCATGGCGCGCGACTTCGAGCACGCTATCCTGGGGCTCGGCGATGACGAAGCAATCGGGGCCGTTGTGCTGACCGGCGCGGGCAAGGCGTTTTCCGGTGGCGGCGACCTCAAGAACATGGGTGTCGACTTCGACGATTCACCGGCGGTGCGCGCCTTCATGGCCGACTGCCACCGCGGCGTGCTGGCCATGATCGCCATGGAGAAGCCGGTGGTCGCGGCGGTCAATGGCGATGCGGCGGGGGCGGGGTGGAGCCTGGCCCTGGCGTCGGATCTGGTCGTCGCCTCGACCGAGGCGCGCTTCATCATGGCCTTCGTGCGGGTCGGCGCGGTGCCCGATCTCGGCGCGGCCTGGATGCTGCCGCGCCTGGTCGGTCCGCACAAGGCGCGCGAATGGATGATGCTGGGCGATGTGGTATCCGCCGAGGAGGCGCATCGGCTGGGCGTCGTCAACTGGCTTGCCGCGCCGGAATCGGTGTTGACGGAAGCGCAGGAGATCGCCGCTAAACTCGCCGCCGGCCCGCGCGGCGCATTGGGACTGATGAAACAGATGGTCAACCGCTACGGCACAGTGCCGCTGGAAGCGGCGCTCGAACACGAAGCGGACGCCCAGGCGCGCGCCTTTGCCACGAAGGATTTTAAGGAGGGCGTCGCCGCGTTCAAGGAGAAGCGGCCGGCCAGGTTTGGCAGTAAGTAGGGTTCGCGCCGCCAATCGTACACCAAGCCGTTTTCCCAACGCGTGATTCCTTGCCTATACTGTGGGCATGCAAATTTGGCGGTGGGTCGCATGACGTATGACGTCATCGTTGTCGGTGCAGGACTGCACGGGTGTTCGGCGGCGCTGCATCTGGCGCTGCGCGGGCGGAATGTCCTCGTAATCGAGAAGAACGAGGCGGGTCGGCATGCATCCGGCGTCAACGCTGGCGGCGTGCGGCGGCTCGGGCGGCATCCGGCGGAGGTTCCGCTGTCGGTCGAATCGCTGGAAATCTGGCATCGTATCGAAGGTCTTGTCGAGAATGATTGCGGCTTTCACTCGACCGGGCAGGTCAAGATCGCGGAAACCGACCGCGAATTGGCCGAACTCGAAGAGCGCGCCAAGATGGTGCGGTCGCTCGGCTTCGAGCATGAGGAAATCATCGGCCGTGCCGAGTTACGCCAAATGTGTCCCGCCGCCGCCGAGCATTGCGTCGGCGGCATGGTCTCGCGCCGCGACGGCTTCGCCAACCCGTACCGTACAACCTGGTCGTTCCGGCAAAAGGCGGCGGCGCTTGGCGTGACGTTCCGTGAAGGCGTGCGCGTCGTTGGCCTGGATCGCCGCGCCGGCGATCTTTGGGAAGTCGGCACCACTGCCGGGTCCTTCGAAGCGCCGGTGATCGTGAATGCGGCGGGCGCGTGGGGGGATCAGCTTGCGGCGATGTTGGGCGATGCGGTGCCGCTGTCGCCGGAAGCGCCGATGATGATGGTCACCGCGCCGGTGGCGCCCTTCCTCAACCCGGTCGTCGGGCTGCAGGGGCGGCCGCTGTCCTTCAAGCAGGGGACGAACGGCACGGTGGTGATCGGCGGCGGCCATCGCGGCATCGCCGACCGGGACGCGGAAACCACGACGCCGGTTTTCGAAGGATTACAGAAAAGCGCCCGCACCGTTGTCGAGGTCTTTCCGAACATGCGCGAGGTGCCGATCGTGCGCTGCTGGATGGGCATCGAAGCCGTCATGCCGGATCAGATCCCGGTTATCGGACCGAGCCGCCATGCGCCGGGCGCGTTTCATAGTTTTGGCTTTTCGGGGCACGGGTTTCAACTGGGCCCGATCGTCGGCCGTATCACCTCGGAGCTGATCGTCGACGGGGAAACGCCACTGGCCATCGAGGCCTTCCGGGTCGACCGGTTCAACGCGCCGGATTACGGGAACGGCGCCCTTGCCGCCGAATTTGAGGAAGGATAGGCGCAAATGCGCGTCACACTGTTAGGAACCGGCAGTCCCGTCCCGTCGCTGAAACGCGCGTCCGCCGGCTACATGGTGCAGGCCGGCGGCGACGTGATCCTGATCGATCACGGACCGGGCACGTTTCACCGCATGATGCAGGCGGGTGTGGCGGCGACCGACGTCACGCATGTGCTGTTCAGCCATCTGCATTTCGATCATTGCCTCGATTTCATCCGGCTGTTCCTGCATCGCTGGGATATCGGCGGGCCAGACCTGCCGCCGCTCAAGGTTTTCGGACCGCCGGGCCTGGCCGCGTTTGTCGAAAAGCTGTTCGGGCCGGACGGCGCCTTCAAGCTCGACCTGACCGCGCGCACCAGCCACGCCTCCAGCATCCGTATCTTCGAGGGGCGCGGCGGCACACCGCCCCGGCCGTGGCCGCACGCCGATGTGAGGGAGGTCGGTGAAAGCGACGTCATCGAAGGCGCGGGCTGGCGCATCACCCTCGCCAACGTGCCGCATCATCAGCCTTATTTGATCAGCTATGGGGTGCGTGTCGAGGCTGACGGCGGCGTCTTCGCCTATTCCAGCGACATCACGCTACCGGCGGCGAAGGGGCCGGCGAAACCGCTGTACGCACTGGCGGAAAACGCCGATGTGTTTGTCCATTACCTAAACTCCTTCGACGTGTCGCGAGAGGAAACCGGCGGCGGTGCGGCCGAACCGACCCAGCAGCAGGTGGTCGGCCAGCTCGCCCGGGACGCGGGCGTGAAGGCCCTGGTGACGAGCCATCACGGTCCGATCATCGACCGGGACGGCATTCGCGAAAGGGTGATCGCAGACATTGGCGCGATCTACCGGGGCCGAGTGATCTGGGGCGAGGATTTGATGGCGTTCGACATTCCTGAATTGGGCCGTGTTGCGGTCTGAAACTAGATGTACTGAACATAGGATGCGAGCGCGTCTTTCGGCCTAGCGTCCAAAAGCAGTTGCCATTCCAGCGCAGCCATAGAATCCGCCCCCGGACACGAACGGACTCAAATTCCCTCTCTTCCGTCGAGAGGCAGGGTCGTTTGGTTCCGATGAGAGATGACTCAATCGCAGCGAGCCGAGATGTCACTGTGGCCGGACCACTTGGGCAATCCGTCGTCCATATCGAATACCCTGGCGGCGTAGAATATGTGACATGTCGGTTTAAACGTCTCCGGTACTTTGGGCGGTGTGCCAAAGTCGAAGAGCGACGGAAACGCGAGCCACATATTCTGTCCTTCATCGGCGAGGAGTGCGCCGCAAAGATTGCAGCTTACTTTGCAGGGCAGAATCCTCTCGGCTTTGTTCAGGCTACCGTTGAAGAATCTCAAGTGATCTAGCCCTGCGCTAAATCTGACGTGGTGCTTATGGAATATGGCGGCCCACTGCATCGGCGCACCATGCAGCTTTTGGCACATGATGCAGTGACAGATTTTCGCATCCACGGGATCGGAGCAGACGTGATATCGAACCGTCCCGCAATGGCAGTTCGCCTCGTACCTGGCCTCGAAATTCGTATCGTCGGAGCGCGCAAAGAGTTTTTCGAATTCGTCCATGTGTCCGTCTCACTCGTCGGTCGCGAATTAGCCATCTTCGGGCGCAAGGGCGTGCGACGCCTATGTCGCAGTTCCGACCGGTGCGATCGTTTGGGCGGCCCGGCTTCATGAACAGGAGCAGATGGGCGCCAGTGCGCCGGCTTCGAACAAGAAATCGCTTCGGCCGTACCCGCCATCAGCTGTTGCCGACATCAATCCTATTCGTTGGGATCGTCCGGCTGATTGACGATTTCTT
>CAYYBI010000408.1:0-14414 GCA_964469835.1 uncultured Rhodospirillaceae bacterium | reverse complement strand
GGCCTGGACGGGGCTGCAACCAGCACCGCCTTCGGCATCGCCGGCACCCAGGCCGCCGGACTCAAGGCGTCCTTCGGCACCATGTGCAAACCGCTGCATGCGGGCAAGGCGGCGATGAACGGGCTGCTGGCGGCCGAACTTGCGGCGCGCGGCTTCACCGGCCGCAACGATATCCTGGAATGCAATCAGGGTTACGGCTTCACCCAGACCGACAGCTACGATGAAGCGGCGGCGCTGGACGACTTGGACAGCCATTTCTGGACGCCAAACGTCTTGTTCAAATATCACGCGGCCTGTTACGGCACCCATGCGGGGATCGAAAGCGCCGGCGCGATCCGCCAGCATCCGGCCTTCGATCTCGCGAAGATCGAACGGATCGATGTGACCGCGCCCAGCCGAACGATGAACATGTGCAACATTCCGGAACCGACCACCGGGTTGGAAGTCAAATTCAGCCATCGCCACACGACCGCCATGGCGCTCACCGGCGAGCCGACCGGCGATCCCGCGCTGTATGACGAGCAAACGGCGAGCCGGCCCGATCTGGTCGCGTTGCGCGGCAAGGTCACTGTCGGCGGCGACGACTCCGTCGGCCCGAACGAGACCCACCTCACCGTCCATCTCTCGGATGGCACCGTGATCCGCGAACAGCGCGACATGGCGATCCCGAATACGGATCTCAAGGATCAGTGGAACAAGCTGGAGAGCAAGTTTCGCGCCCTCGCGACGCCGCTGATCGGCGAGACGAATACCGAACGCGCGATCGCGATCGTGGCCGAGTTGGAGCAGCGGGATAGTATTGAGGACCTGCTGGACGCGTGCGCCAAGCGCGTTTAGCGGCGCAGCGGCAGCACGCGGCCGCATCCTCCTGCCTGCGCGAAGCCGAGGCTTTGCTTCGGCGAAGGCAGGTCGTCAGGCTCAGGATGAGGCCAAACCATTGAAAACAGTCAACCTCACCCTGAGCTTAACGAAGGGCGAGGCCGAGCGCCGGACAGTCGGCGAGAAAACCCTACCGGTAATCCATGTGCTGGGCGGAGAGCCGCGACGCGACCACGCCATAGGGCCGCAGGATCGTATTGGACCGGTCGAGAATCACACGATCCGCCGCGGACGCATCTTTTGCGATCAGGTACCGCTGCTCGCGAACGCCCGTGACGATGCTGTCGACCAAACGGGGCGAGAGCAATTTTGCCAGGCGCGCGCCGTTGGCGGCCTCGGTCAGCGTGCCCGCGTTGAATTCCAGCGAGGACGAAATGACCAGCGACCCGGACGGCCGGATCGATTTCGGCAACTGAACGACAATCGGCGGCAGCGTATAGGTGCTGGAATAGTTGGCATCGGCGAATGCGGTATCAATCGACGCCCGCCAATTCGACTGATCATGCAGGATCGCGGCGAGGATCATGCCAAAGACGAAAAACCCGAGCGTCGCGCCAATGCACAACTTCTCATTCCGACTGAAGACGCCGCGGACTGGCTTTTTAGAATTATATGGCATTTTAGATAAATACATAATAAATTGTGTATCCCCTGCCGCATTCGCGTTATGCGGGAGTATCGCGAAATCAACCGCTTGGACAAATGCGCTGGATCACACCGATTTGAATTTAATTTGGCGCAATTGTGCGGATTATTGAAGAGGATCGGACCAATAACATGAAGGAGGCCCGGCGATGACCGCTGAACCCCATATCGGCGTCGCCGCGTGCGCCGGCCGCATGGGCCGCGCTATCCTCGGGGCCGTGATCGATGCGGCCGAGTGCCGGCTCGGCGGCGCCAGCCAATATGCCGGGCATCCGGCGGTGGCCCACGACGCCGGCGTGCTGGCGGGCCGTCCCGAGGCCGGAATTTCGGTTTCCGGCGATGTGCCTTCCATGATCGGCCAGGTCGACGCGGTCATCGATTTTTCGACGCCGGAGGCCACGGCGGCGCATTTGGCGGCGGCCCGCGACCACCGCACGCCGATCGCCATCGGTACTACCGGGATGTCGGCGGCGGAACACCGGATGCTGGAAGAGGCGTCACGAGACATCGCCATTGTCGCCGCACCGAATATGAGCGTCGGCGGTACGCTGCTGGCCGCCCTCACCGAGCACGCGGCCGCGATCCTGGACGAAGACTACGACATCGAAGTCGTCGGATTCCAGCACCGCCATAAAGTCGACGCCCCGTCCGGCACCGCGTTCTCGGTCGCCCGGGCGGCGGCGCGGGGCCGCGGCGTGCCGCCCGATACGGTCGGCGCCACGCCGCGCGACGGCCACACCGGACCGCGCCCGCCCGGTCTGATCGGCATGACGACGATCCAGGGCGGTACCGTCTCCGGCGAACACACCGCGATTTTCGCCGGCCCCGGCGAGCGGCTGGAATTCCACCACAAACCGGCCGACCGCCGGGTCTACGCGCTCGGTGCCGTCCGATCCGCGCTCTGGCTGATCGGCCGCCCGCCCGGCCTCTATGACATGCGCGACGTGTTGGAGCTGGCTTTGCCGGAAAGAGCCAAAAGTGGAAAAAACATAAAAGGCAACCAAATCGCATGATCGATCGCAGACACATCCAGAGCCTCGACGGCGCCCGCAGGGCCGAGCTGGTGGCCCATGGCAACCTGATCTTTTCCTCCGGCATCCAGCCCGACTCAACCGACGGCAATATCAAGGAACAGATGACATCGGCGCTTGCCCGGCTCGACGCGCTCTTGGCGGAGATCGGGGAAAGCCAGGAGTCCATCTTCGTCATGCATGTTTGGCTGAAGGACATGCGCTATTTCGGCGCCATGAACGCGGTCTGGAACGACTGGGCGAACGACGCCAACCCGCCGGCCCGCACCTGCGTGTCGGGCGAGCTCTACCGGCCCGACCTGCTGGTCGAACTGGTGATCATCGCGTGCCGCAGTTGACCGGAGGCGACCGGATGACCATCACCAAGATCGCAAAGACCAAGGGGCCGCCCTCGCCCAACATCCATCTCGGCGCAATCTGCGCGGAGATGATTTCGGTGTGCCTGACCGCGCCGGACAAATCCGGCACCTTGGCCGAGCAGACGCGGCAGATCCTCGACATCGCCGAGCAGCACCTGATCGACGCCGGCTCCGCGCGCGACCGGCTCCTGATGGTGCAAGTATGGCTCGCGGACATTTCCGGTTTCGCCGAATTCCGCGACGCCTGGAACGCCTGGATCGACCCGGACAACGTGCCCGCGCTGTCCGTGGTGGAGGCGCAGGCCTCGCGGCGCGATTCGCTCGTCGAAATCCGCGTCTATGCGGCGCCGGCGGTACGCTAAAAATCCGGAATTCATGGGCAATATGACGCTGGGCTCAATCAACTATAGTCTGTCGCCGTTTTCAAAATTATTTAAGGAGACGTAACCCCGTGATTTACCAACACCGCCTGGTCATTGCGCGCGGCGGCAAGCTCGAGAAGCGCCACGAGCATTTTCAGAACGTCGCCCTGCAGGCGCTCGACGATCACGGCTCCACCCTGGTCGGCGCCTGGGAAATCTGGATCGGCGTCGATGCCGGCTGCGCGCTCTGGCAATTGCGCGAACACGAGAGCCTGGCGAGCTGGGAACAGCACCGCGAGCGGGCCATGGCCGACACGGCGCTGCGCACCGGCCAGGATCAGGGCCTGTATCCGACGCTCGATTTTGTCGACACCGCGATCCTGCGCCTGACCGATTTCTCGCCCGGGTTTCCGTCCGATTGGCCCGCCATCGACGCCGTGCGCGGACAACCGCGCGCCTTCATCGAGCAGCGTGTCCTCTACCTCAAACCGGGAACGGCAACGGCGCATCACGAAATTTACGCCGATAAAATCATGCCCGCGCTGGCGCGCGACGGCGCGTCGCTGATCGGGTTCTTCGACACGGTCATCGGCCCCGGCACCACCAACACGGGCTCCCACCGAAGCGTGGAAATCCGAAGCTTTCCCGACTTGGCGTCCTGGCAAAATTGGCGCGAAGCGCAGGATAGCGACACGGAGCTGTCGCAATTGGTGAAGGGCGCGTGGCTCGAAACGGTCGACCGGGTGGAAAGCACTTTATTGCGGCCAATGGACTACAGCCGCATTCGCTAGAATCGCGATGTGCGGCGACCGCCCCTAAATATTCATATACGCCCCACCGTTGCAGTGGATCGTCTGGCCGGTAATGTAGCTGGCGGCCGGGCCGACCACAAAGCGGATCAGGTCGGCCATGTCCTGCGGCGCGCCCTTGCGGCCGAGCGGGATCTTGGTGTCGCCACCGGCGGGCACCGGGCTGGAGGATGGGTTGTTCTCGCGCACCGTATCAAAGGTGCCGACCACCACCTGATTGGCGCGGATGTTGTCTTTCGCCAGATCGAGCGCGAGCCCCCGGATAAACGCGTTGAGCCCCATCTTCCCCGCCATTACATGCGACCGCCCCGCTTGGCCGCGCAGCGACGACATGCCGCCGACGCCAACGATGTTGCCACCGCCGCGCTGCCGCATCGCCGGCACCACCGCCTTTGCCAGATGGAAGGTGCCGTGGATCGAAATGTCGATGGTCTGCTTCCAGGTTTCCCAATCGAGGTCGTCGAACGGCTTGTTGCTGCGGTTGGCCGCGTTACAGACCAGGATATCGATGCCGCCGAATTCGCGGATCGCCGCTTCCGCCAAAGTCCGCACGGCGTCAGGATCGGTGATATCGGCCATCACCGGGATCGCCTTGCCGCCGCTGCTGCGGATGCCTTCCGCGACCTCTTCGCATAAATCCTGGGCCTGCACCGCGTTCACCACCACCGATGCGCCGGCGCGGGCGAACTCTTCAACGGTCGCTCGGCCGATGTTGCGCGCGCTGCCGGTCACGATCGCGACCTTCCCTTCCAACTCGTTGACGAGATCGGCCATTCTTATTTCCTTTCGTCGGTCCGCGCCGCCGCCCAATCCGTGTCGGGCGATCCGTTCCCAGATGTGAAGCGTCGACGCCCAGTCTACCCGCTTCCGGGCGGCGGCGCATAGCACCGACGGTTTTGCACCGCCACGGTCCGCGGCTATGATGACAAGGCGGGAACATAGTGGACACCAGGGGAGGATCTCATGAAGAAACGCATTGCAGTCGTCGGCGCCGGCGCGGTCGGCGGATATACGGGCGGACATCTGGCGCGGAACGGCGTCGACATCACCTTCATCGATCCCTGGCCGGAACATGTGGAGGCGATGCGCAGCACGGGCCTCAAGCTCCGCGGCGTCACCCAGCAGGAAAGCTACGACGTCCCGGTCAAGGCAATGCACGTCACCGAGGTGCAGAATCTGGCCAAGCAGGAGCCGATCGACATCGCCATCGTCTCGACCAAGTCCTACGACACGGAATGGGCGACGGCGATGATCAAACAGTATTTGGCGCCAGAGGGTTTTGTCGTCTCGTTGCAAAACTGCATTAATGAGGAACGCATTGCCGGGATCGTCGGGTGGGGCCGCACGGTCGGCTGCATCGCCAGCACCATCTCGGTCGAATTGAAGGAGCCGGGACTGGTGCAGCGCAACGTGCCGCTGCGTGGTGAAAAATACACCGTGTTCCGCTGCGGCGAAGTGCACGGCACGATCACACCCCGCGTCGAGGAACTGGTCGAATGGCTGGGCTACTGCGACAGCGCCAAGGCGACGGATAATCTGTGGGGCGAGCGGTGGTCCAAGCTGGTGATGAACGCCTGTCATAACGGTCTGTCCGCCTGCACCGGCTACAGCGGCAACGAGATGGGCACCATCGACGCGCCGCGCTGGCTGTCGATCCGGCTCGCCGCCGAGACCATCCGCGTCGGCCAGGCCCTTGGCTTCAAGCTGGAAACCATCAAGGGCCACGGCGCCGATACCTGGGTCGCCGCCGCCGATGGCGACGCGAAGGCGCTCGACGCGCTCGTCACGTCGCTGACCGAAGCCGCCAAGGAGCGCGGCGACGACCAGCGCCCGTCGATGGGACAGGACATGGCCAAGCGCCGGCGGACCGAGATCGATTTCCTGAACGGTTTGGTGGTCGAAAAGGGGCTTGAAGCCGGCATCCCGACACCGGTGAACGAAGCGCTGATCGCCGCCGTTCACGCGGTCGAGCGCGGCCAGAAGCCGCAGGGTCCGGAGCGCATCGAGGGTATCTAATCCGGCGGGCCGGCTTTATTTGGGGGCGGCGTTCCGGCGCATCTCGCGCCGGATCTTGCGCCATTTCGCGACATTGCGGTTATGCGCCTCGAGGGTACGGGCGAAGGCATGACCGCCGGTCCCGTCCGCCACAAAATACAATTCGTCCGTTTCCAGCGGGTTCATCACCGCGGCCAGCGAATCGCGCCCCGGATTGCAGATCGGCCCGGGCGGCAGACCGAAAATACGATAGGTGTTGTAGGGGTGATTCCGCTTCAAATCCTGGCGCGTCAGGGCCCGGCCCAGCGGGCCTTTGCCCTCAGTCAGGCCGTAGACCACGGTCGGGTCGGTTTCCATACGCATGCGCTTGCGCAAGCGATTGATGAACACCGCCGCGACCCGGGCCCGTTCCGACGCGACCGCCGTTTCCTTTTCGACGATCGAAGCGAGGATAACCGCTTCGCGCATGGTGCGGATCGGCAGCCCATCCGCGCGGTTCTCCCAAAGCTCCGCGACGGTCGCAGCCATCGCGTTTTCCATCCGTTCCAAAATGGCCGTTCGGTTGTCGCCGAGTGAATAATGATAGGTATCCGGCAAGAGCGTCCCTTCTCGCGGAATTGACGCCACGTCGCCGTCCAAGCCTTCCGTGTTGGCCAGCGCCTCGACCACTTCCTTGACGGTGATGCCTTCGGCAAAAGTGACCTTGCGAACCGTGGTCCGGCCCTCAAGGAGAACGGCCAGAACGTCCCGTGTGCTGACGCCGACGTCGAAGCCGTATTCTCCCGCCCTCAGGCGCCGGTGGACCCCGCTGACCCGAGCAACCGCGCCAAACAGTTTCGGATTCGCAATCACGCTCTTGCTCTGGAGAAGCTTGGCGATATCGTTGACGCTCGCGCCGCGCGAAACGACCACTGTCGTCGCCTGCTTCAGCGGTCCCGGCGCAATATAACTTCGGTAGACGAGGGCAGCCGCACTGATCACCGCGCATCCGACAACAACCGTCAGTGCCGCGATGAACCTTCGTCGACCGGACGCCATCGGATGTCTACGGAGCGCCCGATATTATGAGCGAGGCGTTGGTGCCGCCAAACCCGAAGGAATTGGACATTACGTTGCGAACCCGCCGCTCTTTTGCCTCGAGCGGCACCAAGTCGATGTCACAGCCCGGCGACGGCTTTTCGAGATTTAGAGTGGGCGGAACGATGCCGCTTTGAATCGCCTTGATACAGAAGAGCGCCTCAACCGCCCCCGCCGCCCCGAGCAAATGGCCGATCGCCGATTTGGTGGACGACATGGACAGCGAATAGGCGTGATCGCCATAGAGTCGCTTGACCGCATTGACTTCGATCTCGTCGCCGAGCGGCGTCGACGTGCCGTGGGCGTTGATATAATCGATGTCTTCGGCGTTCAGTTTCGCGCGCTTCAACGCGGCGCGCATTGCCCGGTATGCCCCGCTGCCATCCGGCGCCGGCGCGGTGATGTGATGGGCATCGCCGGACATTCCATAGCCGATAATCTCGCCGTAAATTGTGGCGCCGCGGCGTTTCGCGTGCTCCAATTCCTCGAGCACGACAACGCCCGACCCCTCGCCCATTACGAAGCCGTCCCGATCCACGTCCCAGGGCCGGGAGGCCTTTTCCGGCGCGTCATTGAAGTTCGTCGAAAGCGCTTTCGACGCCGCAAATCCCGCCATACCGATCCGGCACACGGTCGCTTCGGCGCCACCAGCCACCATGACATCGGCGTCGTCCCACATGATCATCCGGGCCGCGTCGCCGATGGCATGCGCGCCCGATGCGCACGCGGTCACCACGGCATGGTTCGGACCGCGGAATCCAAATCGGATCGACACCTGCCCCGAGGCAAGATTGATCAAATTGGCGGCAATAAAAAATGGGCTGACCCGTCTCGGCCCCCGCTCATGCAGGATCACCGAGGTATCGCATATTCCAGGCAAACCACCGATGCCGGCGCCGATCAGCACGCCAGTCCGGTCAAGGTCTTCTTCGGCCTCGGGTAACCAGCCGGAATTATGTACCGCCTCTTCCGAGGCCGCCACGGCGCAAAGGATAAACCGATCCATCTTGCGCTGGTCCTTCACCTCGACCCATTCATCCGGGTCGAATGCACCGTCCACGGCTTTGCCAACCGGCAGCTGCCCGGCAATTTTGCAGGCAAGGTCGGATGTTTCGAAGTTCGCAATTGAGGCGATACCGGACCCGCCATTGGTCAGGCGTTTCCAGACGTTTTCTACCCCAATCCCCAACGGGCAAACCAAACCCATGCCCGTCACCACTACACGCCGCATGGTATGGATCCGATAACTTTATATGCCGATGCTGGCAGGTTTAAGCTCAGCCAGCGTTAGCTTCGATATAGGTGATCGCATCTTTAACTGTAAGGATCTTCTCAGCCGCATCATCAGGAATTTCGCAGCCGAACTCCTCCTCAAACGCCATTACCAATTCAACGGTATCCAGGCTGTCCGCGCCAAGATCATCAATAAAACTCGCGCCATCCGAGACTTTCGAGTCGTCGACGCCGAGATGTTCAACGACAATCTTTTTAACGCGTTCGGAAACGTCACTCATTTCTTAAGAACCCTTCTTGTATTGCTGGGTAGCAGCCCGGCCCGGTCGTCACCGGCTTGGCGACTCGAACCATTGTCATTTGCCCCGTCGTGAGGCGGCGCTTGGTTAACATACTTTACTTACAATGGCTAGCACCTGAAGCTCGATATAATTAAAGGCCGTCATATCATCGCCATACCGCCATTGATGTGCAAAGTCTGACCGGTAACGTAAGCAGCTTCCCCGCTTGCGAGATAAAGAACGCCGCTCGCCACGTCCTCAACAGAACCGAGACGGCCGGCAGGTACAGCATTTAATAGCTTAGTCTTAACATCGTCTTTAAGACCGTCGGTCATCGCGGTTTCGATAAAGCCCGGCGCGACGCAATTTACCGTGATGCCGCGGGCCGCCACCTCCTGCGCCATGGATTTCGCCATCCCGATCAAACCGGCCTTGGACGCCGCGTAATTAGCCTGCCCCGCATTGCCCGTGACGCCGACGATCGAGGTAATATTGACGATCCGGCCCCAGCGCCGCTGCATCATGCCGCGGAGCACCGCCCGGCTCAGCCGGAATGCCGCGCCCAGATTGACGTCAATCACCGTATTCCAATCTTCGTCCGACAGCCGCATCGACAACATATCGCGTGTCAGTCCGGCATTGTTGACCAGAATATCGAGCGTCCCCAATTTGGCTTCCGCTTCCTTCGCCAACGCCGCAGGCGCCGCCGGGTCACTCAAATTGGCCGGCGTCACATGGGCGCGTTCGCCAAGCCTGTCGGCCAGTTCCTGAAGAACCGACTCCCGCGTGCCGGACAGCGCGACCGACGCGCCGGCGCCATGCAATGCAACGGCTATCGCACCGCCGATGCCGCCGGTCGCCCCGGTCACCAGCGCGCCCTTGCCTGTTAGATCAAACATGCCGGATCGCCCTCAATTGTTGAACGAAGAGAATGCGGTAAATCAAACCAGCGACTACAGGTCTTTCACAACGTCGTCAAAATCGGCCGGAGTCTGCAACGAGCGTCCGGACAAGTCCCGATCGATTCGCCGGGCGAGCCCGGATAATACCTTGCCGGTCCCCACCTCGATCAGCGTATCGACGCCCTTCTCCTTCATATACAGCACGCTCTCGCGCCATCGTACCCGCGCGGTCACCTGTTCGACCAGATAGCCGCGAATTTCCTCCGGTCCGGTCACCTGCGATGCCGTCACATTGGCGACCAGCGGAACCCGCGGGGTGAGGATTTCCGTTCCCGCCAGCGCCTCCTGCATCGCGTCCGCCGCGGGCTGCATGAGGGCACAATGAAAAGGCGCGCTTACGGGCAGCATGATGCTGCGCTTGGCGCCGCGTTCGCTGGCAAGCGCGGCCGCCCGTTCGACAGCTGCGGTATCGCCGCTGACCACCACCTGGCCCGGCGCATTGTCGTTGGCGCAGTTACACACTTCGCCTTCCGCGGCATCTGTGGCAATCGCCTCGACCACTTCGAGATCAAGCCCAAGCAGCGCCGCCATCGCGCCGTCGCCGACCGGCACCGCCTTCTGCATGGCCTGACCGCGCAATTTGAGCAGCCGTGCGGTATCGGCAAGATCCAGCGCACCCGCGGCCGCAAGCGCGGAATATTCACCGAGCGAATGGCCCGCGACGAAGGCTGCCTTATCGGACAGGGCGATGCCGCAATCTTTCTCCAGCACACGAATCACGGCGACACTGACAGCCATCAGGGCAGGCTGCGCGTTCTCCGTCAGCCGCAAATCGTCTTCCGGTCCCTCGAACATCAATTTGGACAAATTCTGGTTCAACGCCTCGTCCACTTCCTCGAAGACGAGGCGCGCGACGGCAAATGCCTCGGCAAGATCCCGCCCCATTCCGACGGCTTGAGACCCCTGTCCGGGAAATACGAATGCCTTCGTCATTCTGGAATTATTCCTCCCCCTAAGCTATTGCGGCCCAGTGATAGCGGCTGGCGCCAAGCTGTCAACCCGAGCGATGCGCGACCGCCGGCGACCGGGCCTAAAACCCCGATTTAGGGCTTTTCGCGCTTGCGCAAATGTGTATAGTGCGCCCGCTGTGACTGGGCGCTCGGCGCCCTTCCGACAAACCATAACTCCTTGCCGGTCCTCCTGGGCCGGCTAGACCCGGGCGGTCTTTACGGACGTCGGGTCGCGAACAACCGAAGGGAGTGTTCGAAGTGCCGCTTTACGAAAGCATTATGATCGTACGGCAGGATGTAACGGCCGCGCAGGTCGACGCCCTAGCCGATGGATTCAGCGAAATTCTCACCAATAATGGCGGTTCGATTGAACGGCGGGAATATTGGGGTCTTCGCACCCTGGCCTACCGCATCAAGAAGAACCGCAAGGGCCATTATGTCCTATTCAACATCGACGCCCCGTCGGAGTCGGTGCAGGAAATGGAACGCAATATCCGTCTCAACGAAGACGTGTTGCGCTACATGACGATCCGGGTCGACGAGGCCCGTCCCGAACCCTCGCCGATCATGCAGGGCAAGGGTGACCGCGAACGCGATCGCGCCGACCGCTCGCAACGGCATGGCGGTCCCCGTGGCCGTCCAGACCGTGCCGCCGGCCCGGCGACCGTCGCAACGCCGGCCACACCGGCCGATAAGCCAGCCGATGCCCCTGCTGCTGAGCCAGCCGCCGAGGCGGCGCCTACCGAAAGCAAGGAGGATTGATCCATGGCAGATGATCGAGGCGGTCGTAGACCTTTTTTCCGCCGGCGCAAAACCTGCCCGTTCACCGGGCCGAATGCACCGACGATCGATTACACCGACGTCAAGCTGCTCAGCCGCTTCATTTCGGAGCGCGGCAAGATCGTGCCGAGCCGCATCACGGCGGTTTCCACGAAAAAGCAGCGGGAACTTGCGCGCGCGATCAAACGGGCCCGCTTCCTGGCGCTTCTGCCCTACGTAACGGATTGAGGCAGGCCAGCGCGGCCAAGGAGATTGATGCGATGAACGTAATACTTCTGGAGCGGATCGAGAGACTCGGGCAAATGGGCGATGTCGTCACCGTCAAGCCCGGGTATGCCCGCAACTATCTGTTGCCCAGTAAAAAGGCGATGCGCGCGACCAAGGAAAATCTGGCGTATTTCGATACCCAGCGCCAGCAGCTCGAGGCGGACAATCTGCACCGTCGCGATGAAGCGGGCGCGGTCGCCGAGAAACTCAACGGTCTCAAGGTTTCGGTGATCCGCAGCGCCGGTGAAACCGGCCAGCTTTACGGTTCCGTCAACGCGCGCGATATCGCCAACGCGGTCACGGAGGCCGGCTTTTCGGTATCGCGCAATCAAGTGGTACTCGACCGGCCCGTCAAGATGCTGGGACTGTTCGACTTCCGAGTTAAATTGCATCCGGAAGTCGATTCGACGGTCACGGTAAATGTGGCGCGAAGTGTCGAAGAGGCCGCTGAGCAAGAAAAACTTGGACGCGCGATCCTGTCCGTCGCGGCCGAGGAAGAAGAAGCAGACCGCGCCGCGGCCGCGGCGGCGGCGGAAGCCATGTTCGAACCGGAAGCGGCGGAACAGGTCCAGGCAGTGGTCTCGGGCATCGATGAAGACCCGGCCGACGAAACCGCTCCGGCGCAATCGACGGCTGCCGAAGATGCGGCACCTGACACGGATATCGCGGACGCTGAAACCGATGAAGCGGAAAAGAAAGACGCGTAGCACTTCCGATTCTGCAAGCGAACACCACGATACGGCGTGTCCTCGGGCGCGCCGTTTTCGTGCGTGGTGCCAAAAAAAATCATCTTATCCCCATGTTCCTTGTTATTCCCCGCTTGCGGCCTTCGGACGTGGTGCTAAGTTGCGCCCATGACGCCAGCCCCTGATACGAATGTTGCGCCGCTGCATGGCGGCGACGACAATGAGCCACCGATTCACCGGTCGCCACCACACAATACCGAGATCGAGGCAGCGCTGCTCGGCGCCATCCTGACCAACAATCGGGCCTTTGACCGGGTCGGCGATTTCCTGCGCGCCGAGCACTTCTTCGAGCCGGTGCATGGCCGCATCTACGCCGCCGCCGAGAAACTGATCGAGCAGGGGCAGGTCGCGTCTCCCCTCACCCTCAAATATTTCTTCGAAAAGGATGAGGCGCTTGCCGCGGTCGGCGGCGGGCAATACCTGTTCGACGTCGCCGCCTCGGTCGTGACCGTGATCAACGCCGCGGACTACGGCAAGACGATCCATGACCTGCATCTGCGCCGTCAGCTCATCCTGCTCGGCGAAGACATGGTCAACGACGCCTATGAGCCCGATATCGAGTCGCCGGCCAACGAGCAGATCGAGGTGTCGGAGCAAAAGCTCTACGATCTCGCCAATACCGGTGAGTTGGAGCGCAGCATCGTCGGCCTCGGCGATGCCGTGAAAATGGCGGTCGATAGCGCGGAAGAAGCGTTCCGCCGCGACAGTCATATCGTCGGCATTACCACCGGCCTCAAGGATCTCGACCATAAATTGGGTGGCTTGCATTCGTCGGACCTGCTCATTCTCGCCGGCCGTCCCTCGATGGGTAAGACCGCACTGGCCACGAACATCGCCTTCAACGCGGCGAGCGCCTTCAAGCAAACCACCGACGAGGACGGGCGCGTGCGCACCGACGGCGGCCATGTCCTGTTCTTCTCGCTGGAAATGTCCGCCGAGCAGCTCGCGGCCCGCATCCTCTCGGAGCAGGCGGAGATTTCTTCCGACGCGATCCGGCGCGGCGACATCAGCAGCGACGATTTCGACCGCCTGGTGGTCGCCAGTCAGAAATTGAGCCAATTGCCGCTCTACATCGACGACACGCCGGCGCTCACCATTTCCGGCCTGCGGACGCGGGCACGCCGCCTGAAGCGGCAACAGAAACTGCATCTCATTGTCGTCGACTATCTGCAGCTCTTGCAGGGCGCACCGGGCAAACGGTCCGAAAACCGGGTGCAGGAAATATCGGAAATTACCCGGGGCCTAAAAACGCTTGCGAAGGAACTGGAAGTCCCGGTGCTGGCGTTGTCCCAACTTTCGCGCCAGGTCGAGAACCGGGAAGACAAGCGCCCGCAACTATCGGACCTTCGCGAATCGGGGTCGATTGAACAGGATTCCGACGTGGTCATGTTCATTTTCCGTGAGGAATACTATTTGGAGAAGGCGCAGCCGCTGCACGGGCTCGAAGAAGCTCAGGACAAATTCTCGAATCGCGCCCAGCATTGGGCCGAACGTCTGGAGCAGGTCCGCAATACCGCAAGCGTCATCATCGCCAAGCAGCGCCATGGCCCGGTCGGCACGATCGATCTGTTCTTCGACGGCAAGTACACGCGATTTGCGGATCTCGACCGGCAGCACGGAGACGATGGGTTCTAACGATCCTACCGCCGCGCCGACCCGGCTGACCATTGATTTGGCCGCCTTGTCGGCAAATTACCGCCTGCTCGCCGGCCGGGCGAAACCGGCGCGCTGCGCGGCCGTGGTCAAGGCCGATGCCTATGGACTCGGCATCGAAGCAGTCGCGCCGTGCCTGCACGATGCCGGATGTCGCGTGTTTTTCGTCGCCCATCTCGCGGAAGGCATCGAACTGCGCGCCCTGCTCAACGATCCGGCCGTCGGAATATTTGTCTTCAACGGCCTTCTTCCCGGCGAGGAAGACCTGTTCAAGCGGCATCGGCTGTGCCCCGTGCTCAACGATCTCGGCCAGATCGAACGGTGCTCGGCATTCGGCGCCCGGAACGGGCCCCAACCGGCGGCACTTCACCTCGACACCGGCATG
>CAYYBI010000407.1:0-17972 GCA_964469835.1 uncultured Rhodospirillaceae bacterium | reverse complement strand
GCTGGTCAACAACGCCGGCATCCATGGCCCGCGCGGCAGACTGGAAGCGGTGACCGCAGGCGAAATCGAAGACGTCCTGAAAATCAACGTGATGGGCTATTTCCTGTGCGCACGCGAAGCGGTCAAGCGGATGTCGACCGGCCATGGCGGCAGCGGCGGGGCCATCGTCAATATATCGTCCGGCTCTGCGACCTCGGGCAGCCCGCACGAAGGCATCCTCTACGGTGCGTCCAAAGGAGCGGTGAACAGTCTGACCATGGGGTTGGCGCAGGAAGTCGGCGGCGAAGGCATTCGCGTCAACGCGGTCAGCCCGGGAATTACCGTGCCGGGCATGCCGCCGCCGGAAAAGGTCGAACGCGCGGTGCGCGCCGTCCCGATGGGCCGCGCCGGACGGGCCGACGAGATCGCCGAAGCGGTGCTCTGGCTGTTGTCGGACAAGGCTTCCTATACCTCGGCCGCGAACATCCGGGTCGGCGGCGGACGACCGTAAGCCGGGCGCGCGGCGCAACTCCGTATCGGCCGCGGCAAGACCCGCGGTCGGAGGGACGGCGCTTGACGACACCGGCATTCTATCGTTTTTAACGGCGCAAATCAGTCTCTAGAGGATTGGCAGCATGAGTGAGCAGAACACAGAATTTCACCCGATGTTTCCGCTCGGTGCGGACGATACGCCCTACCGCCAACTCACCGACAAACATGTCAGCGTGGCGAAATTCGAAGGCCGCGACATTCTGAAAATCGAGCCGGACGCGCTCCGCCTGCTTGCCGCCGAAGCGTACCGTGACATCAACCACCTGCTGCGGCCCGGTCACCTGCAGCAGCTCGCCAAAATCTTCGAAGACCCCGAGGCGTCCGACAACGACCGGTTCGTGGCCTACGACCTGCTCAAAAACGCTAATATCGCGGCCGGCGGCGTATTGCCGATGTGCCAGGACACCGGCACGGCAATCATCATGGGCAAAAAGGGCCAAATGGTCTGGACCGGCGGCGGCGACGAAGCGGTGCTCTCGGACGCGGTCCTGCGGACCTATACGGACAGCAACCTGCGTTACAGCCAGGTGTCGGCGGTCTCCATGTATGAGGAAACCAACACCCGCAACAATCTGCCGGCGCAGATCGATATCTACGCGGATGAAGGGGACGCCTATAAATTCCTGTTCATCGCCAAGGGCGGCGGCTCCGCCAACAAGAGCTTCCTGTTCCAGGCGACGCCGTCGACGCTGACGCCGGAACGGCTGATCGCCTTCCTCGACGAAAAGATCCGCACGCTCGGCACGGCGGCCTGTCCACCCTATCATCTGGCAATCGTGATCGGCGGCACCTCGGCCGAAATGAATCTGAAAACGGTCAAGCTCGCGAGCTGCCGGTATTACGACACGCTGCCGACCGAGGGCGGCGCCCATGGGCAAGCATTCCGCGATGTCGCGATGGAACAGGAAGTCCACAAGCTGACGCAGAATATGGGCATCGGCGCGCAGTTTGGCGGCAAATATTTCTGTCACGACGTGCGCATCATCCGGCTGCCCCGGCACGGTGCCAGCCTGCCGATCGGCCTCGGCGTGTCCTGCTCCGCGGACCGCCAGGTCAAGGGCAAGATCACCAAGGACGGCGTGTTCCTGGAACAACTCGAAACCGATCCAGCGAAATACCTGCCGCCCATCACCGATGACGACCTCAAAGGCGACGTGGTGGATATCGACCTCACCCGACCGATGTCGGAAATCCTCGGCACGCTGACGAAGTATCCGGTCAAGACCCAGCTGTCGCTGACCGGGACGATCATCGTTGCGCGCGACTCGGCGCATGCCCGCCTGGAGGCGCAGCTCGATGCGGGTAAGGACCTGCCGCAGTATTTCAAGGATCATCCGATTTACTATGCCGGCCCCGCCAAGACGCCCAAAGGGTATACCTCGGGCTCTTTCGGCCCGACCACGGCGGGACGCATGGATGGGTTCGTCGATCGCTTCCAGGAAGCCGGCGGTTCCATGATCATGCTGGCCAAGGGCAACCGGTCCGATCAAGTCCGCCAATCCTGTCAAAAGCATGGCGGATTCTATCTGGGGTCGATCGGTGGACCCGCCGCCAGGCTTGCGCTCGACTGCATCAAGAAGGTGGAGTGCATCGAATTCGAGGACCTAGGCATGGAGGCGATCTGGCGCATCGAGGTGGAGAATTTCCCGGCCTTCATCGTCACCGACGACAAGGGAAATGACTTCTTCCGCGACCTGTGACGCGGGGTGCGGCTGATCTTCTGCATATATTGCATTGAGAATTCGTCATGAGCGTTAGCCCCGAATTCACCGATTATCTGCACGATCAACTGGGGTCGTTCGGCGCGGTGACGATCCGGAACATGTTCGGCGGCGGCGGCCTGTTCCGCGACGGCATCATGTTCGGCCTGATCGCGGACGAGACGCTCTACCTCAAAACGCGCGACGCCAATCGGGCCGAATTCGAAGCCGCCGGCATGGGGCCATTCACCTATACCGGTAAATCCAAACCGGTCAGCATGTCCTACCATGAGGTGCCCGCCGACGTGCTGGAGGACCCGGACCTGCTGAGCGATTGGGCCAGCAAGGCGTTTGCCGTGGCCCACGCCGCAAAATCCGCCGCGTCGCCGAAGCGCAAGCGGCGAAAAAAAACCACATGAGCAAAAAACCGACAATCCGCATCGAAACCGACAGCATGGGCGCGGTCGAAGTCCCCGCCGACCGGTATTGGGGCGCCCAAACCCAGCGCAGCATCGAGATGTTCAAAATCGGCACCGAACGCATGCCCGAGCCGTTGATCCGTGCCTTCGGGTATCAGAAAAAAGCCGCGGCGCTGGCCAACCTTGCGCTGAACGCGCTGGACGCGGAAATCGCGCGGGCGATCGTTGCGGTCTGCGACGAGATCATCGACGGCGCGCTCGCCGATCATTTCCCGCTCGTGGTTTGGCAGACCGGCTCCGGCACGCAGACCAACATGAATCTCAATGAAGTGATTGCCAACAGGGCGATCGAGATGCTGGGCAGCGTTCTCGGATCGAAGGACCCGGTTCACCCAAACGATCACGTCAACCGCAGCCAGTCCTCCAACGACAGCTTTCCAACGGCGATGCACATCGCCGCGGCGCTGGAAATTCGGGACCGCCTATTCCCCGCATTGACCCGCCTGCACGCAGCCCTCGAAAGCAAAACCGCAGCCTTTGCGAAAATAGTCAAAATCGGCCGGACCCATTTGCAGGACGCCACGCCGCTCACCCTCGGCCAGGAATTTTCCGGCTATGCCGCGCAAATCGCCAAGGGACTCGAAAGGATCCGGACCGCGCTGCCCAACCTCTACCAACTCGCCCAGGGCGGCACCGCGGTCGGCACCGGGCTCAACGCGCCGCGCGGATTCGATGCCGCGTTTTCCCATGAGATCGCATCGCTCACCGGACTTCGCTTCGTCCCCGCAAAAAACAAATTCGAAGCGCTCGCCGCCCATGATACCCTGGTCGAATTGTCGGGCGTGCTCAACACCCTGGCCGCGTCGTTAATGAAGATCGGCAACGATATTCGCTTGCTCGGCTCCGGGCCGCGCTGCGGACTCGGCGAGTTGCAGTTGCCGGAAAACGAACCGGGCTCCTCCATCATGCCAGGCAAAGTCAACCCGACCCAGTGCGAGGCCCTCACCCAGGTCTGCGCACAGGTAATGGGCAATCACGTCACCATCACGGTCGCCGGGGCAACCGGCCATTTCGAACTCAATGTCTTCAAACCGGTGATCGCGCAGAACATTCTGCAATCCATTCGCCTGATCGCCGACGCCTGCGACAGTTTCTCGGTTCATTGCATCGCCGGCATCGAGGCGGATGAAGCGCGCCTGGATACCTTCGTGCGGGATTCCCTGATGCTGGTCACCGCGCTCAATCCGCATATCGGCTATGATGCCGTCGCGCGGATCGCCAAGAAGGCTTACGCCGACGGCGGCACTCTCAAACAAGCGGCGCTGGATTTGGGATTGGCGACAGAAGAACAATTCGATGCCTGGGTCGACCCGAATGCGATGACCGGGCCTACCAAGTAACCCATAGACTCTATCGGCCTCGGCCGGATCTAGTCGACCACCCCTTCGCGGCACCATTCGATCGCGGTCAGGAACCTTTCGCCGATTGTTTTGCCGACCGCAAGGCGTCCCAAAACCCGTTCGAAATGGCCAAGGCATTGATTGAAATGCTCGTCTTCCATTTCTTTTTCCGGCACCAGCCAATCGACGCCGATCGCTGTCGTCGCGAAGTTCGATCCTGAGGTCGCCAGGAGGCTCCCAAGCGCGGCAACCATGCGACCCCGCTGAACCGACATATCCGCCTTGGCGTAAAACCCGGCGAGCGATGGGTCAGCAAGAACCTCTTCATAGAACGCAGCAACGATTTTGCTCAAGGCAGCTTCCCCGCCAATACCGTCGAGAATCGTAACAACGACGCGCTCCGACGGCGGCGGGACGATGCGATCCTGTGAAACAGATTGAGCCGGCGTCAATTCCGGCTGCGTATCAATCGGTCCACCGGTCAATTCATGCGCGATGATATTCGTTGGAATCAGTATGTCTTCAACGGCATCTTCCGCCGGGGGCGGCTGCGGCTCCGGGCCGGCGTCGGCCAATACGGTCGGCAAATCGACTCGCGGCCCGCGGTCCCGATGGCGATCCTCGACCGTCGGCGTTTTCCGGCGTGGCCGGAAAGGAATGGTCGGCGTCGCCAGGATTGTCTCTGGATCAAGAATGCGATCCACGTCCAGTAGGACGACCAATCGGTCCGGCAACTGAAATACCCCCGTGCAAAGGCGCTTCAATGCCGGTTCGAGCGTTGCGGGCGGCGCTTCGAGCAGCCTTCGGTCGATCTGTCGGACATCGCTGACGGAATCGACAAGCAACGTAAAGGGACCTTCGGGACGGTCGATGGTGATTCCGGTCATGAGGGAATAATCCTGGTCGCCTTCGCTGTCTCCGCTGAGAATGCAACGCAAGTCGATCACCGTGACGATTCTCCCCCGCAGATTCATCACGCCCGCGATCGCGGAAGGCGCCAGCGGAATCGGCGTTATGGTGCGGGGCGCGACCGCATCACTAACATCCTGGATCGCGAAAGCGATATCTTGCGTGCCGACCAGCATCATGACGTATTGGCCCGCATCGCCGTCGGTCACGGTTATCTCGGTCGCGACGATCAGCTCGCTCATCGGGTTTTCCCATCCGCACAATACGGCCCGCACCCTAGGGCGCCGGCCCAATGAATTTATGGCCACGGGGTTAACGAGGCCTTTACAGTGCGCCCGGTGCCCGATACGCACCGGGCGCTTAGATTCTTACCGACCTCGGCAGGCCAACCATGTCCGACTTTCTGATCGACGGCCCGGCGGACGCCGCGCGAACTATCGTTTTGGCACATGGCGCGGGCGCCGGCATGAATTCACCATTCATGGCGGCAATCGCCGCCGGCCTGTCCGAACACAAATTGCGGGTGGTGCGATTCGAATTTCCGTATATGACAACGATGCAGGCCACCGGCCGCCGCCGGCCACCGGATCGAGAGCCTGTATTGCGGGCGCACTGGAACGCCGTCATCGACGCTCTGGATGCGCCTGGATTGCTTATCGGCGGCAAGTCGCTTGGCGGACGGATCGCCAGCCTCGTCGCGGATCATCCCGCCGTGGCGGGCTTGGTGTGCCTGGGCTATCCTTTCCATCCCGCCGGCAAACCGGACCGGTTGCGGACAGCCCATCTGGCCGATTTCGACAAGCCGGCATTGATTTGCCAGGGCGAACGGGATCCGTTTGGCAACATTGGCGAAGTATCGAAATACCAACTCTCTGAACAGATATCCATCCATTGGTTGCCGGACGGCGACCACAGCCTTAAACCACGGCATCGATCAGGTCGATCGATGGAGCAGAACTACCAGGACGCTATCGCGCAAATTGCGCGGTTTTCGCACGAATTAGTCCGAATATCCGACACATAGCGCTTCAACTATCTGTGAGTCCGTATTGCCAGAGTCGTGTTTTAGGGTCACCTTTACCGGTATAGCGATGCCCATTGCACTAGGTGGATGGACAATTGATGGATTTGCCTGCGGAGCGTCATAACATCGGAAATTCAATGGACTCTTCCGATAAAGCATCCAAGACAAGCGTCGCGCCCGGCGCCATGAAGAAGCGATCGGTGGTCATCGCGGGCCACAGGACAAGCGTGTCCCTCGAGAATGTGTTTTGGACCGAATTAAAGAAAATTGCGGCGGGGAAGAACCAAACCGTCAATCAATTGGTGACGGATATCGACCGCGACCGCGGCGGCAATCTATCCAGCGCGATCCGGGTATACGTCCTGCTGTTCGCGCAGGCCGTAAAACAGCAGAACGATCGGGATATGCCCGAGCTACCGTCCAGCCCCCTGCAATAACTGACGCAGGACGTCTTCAGGATTTAATTTTTTCGCCGGTGCCGTCTGATTGGGCGATTGCGGCTGCTGATCTGGCCGGGTTTCCGAGCCGCGTGGATCGGGCACTGGTTTCCGGATCGCCTTGGCCGGTTGCTGCCGGGTCTTCGCCGCCGGCGCATCTCCGGTAATCAAACTGCCGCTGATTTTCCGAACATAGGGATCGTCCAAAGGGCCAGTCATTTGCGCAATGATGAACGGTTCCTTGTCCTGACCCAAGGTGACATCTGTAACCGAATTGAGCTTCCAGCTCCGCAGATGAGCGGTCCCGGCGGTAAGCGCGCGGCCACCGCGCCCCACCAACACCAGATTGCGGGTTGAAATAACCCCGTCCTGTATGTCGATATCACCATTCAATGTCGAGGCGCCCTCGAAAGCCGCCATGAGCTGGCCGGTCGCCCGGGTCAAATCGCCGGCCCTGCCGAGACCGTTGCGCCTATTGCCGAGAATCGCACCGGCCAGTCCGGTAATCGCGCCCGCCCGCTTCGCGTCACCCGAGAATTGCGTCTGCGGTTGACCGACGATCTTCGCCACCCCGCGCAAGCCGGCCACGAGATCGTGCTCGCTCGCGCCACGCGAACTCAAGGTCATGCTTGCCGATACTGGCCCTTGCATGCGCGCGCCGAGCCGGATCGGGCCGATGCGCAATTTGTAATCCCGCAGCGCATGAATGAGATCGGCGATATCGACTTCCTTCGCAGTGGCCCGCAGCGACAATGCCGCCTGATTGACGCCCGCCTCGAGAGACCCACTGGCGCTTACGGTTCCGGTCGAAAATGCGGCGGCGAACTTGTCTATCGACAGTTTTCCCGACTCGATCTGCGCCTGCAACTGTGGATTTTTCAGCCGGTAAAGGCCCTTCGTCAGTGCGGCCATCGCCAGCGTGATATCGGCGTCAACGCCGTGCAATACGCTCAAATCGAACGGTTTTCTCGACCATGTTTTGGCCTCCGCCGCACCGCTTGCGCCGGTGGCCGCGGCCGGAATAATGCGATGCCGAGCGGGCGCCATCGATCGTCTCTTGCGCTCCGGCGGGAAAAAAAGGTCGAGCAGAACTTCGCTGGTGCTGAGGCTCAACCGGAGTTTTGGCCGAGGCCCGCTCAACTCGATATCCGCATTGCCGCGCAGGCTTACAGGCCCGGTGGAACCGGAAATGTCACTTAGCTTGATGTACGTCGGCGTGCCCTCAGCCTGAAACGACACATCCACCGCGCCAAGTTTGCCCGCCGCCGGGCTATAATCCCGGGCGGCCACCCGAACGACGTTGGTCAACTCCGGGAATTTAATGCTTACCGCCAGATTCGCCGTCGGATCGATCAAGATGCTCCGGATCGACCCGCTCAGATCGATGCGGCCATCCATTCCCATCAGTTTGGAATCGACCTTCAAACGATCGAGCGTCCCACTTATCTTGCCGCTAACCGCCAGGCCGGCCAATCGGCCATCGCGCAAGATGGCAGGCTTGTCGAGAAAACGGACGAACCGAGCCCGATCGCGGAGCGTTACGCTGTATTCCGTCGAAAATTCGGGTTTAGTCGCCTTTCCGGCAAATTTCCCCGACACCACACCGCGCAGCCCGGCATAGTCCGAGACCGACGCCCTGCGGAGCTCAATCTCGCCGTTCGCGATCTTGAAATCGAGTTTGAAGTTGTCCGCCGTCGTTTTGGCGACCACCAGACGTTTGACCGTCGCATCGATATTCGCGTCGAAAGTTTGCAGACGCCGCAAGATTTGCGCCAATGCGCCGCCCGGACCCGGTGCTTGAGCACGCGCCGAGACCGCGTCCTGTTTTCCCATGCGGGACCGCCGCTGCCCTATTCCCACCCGCCGGGACGCCGAATACCCATCGAGATTGAATCGATCCACCGCAATCCGCAGGCCGAATGCGGGCCGCTCACGAAGGGCCAACACCAAGCCACCGGTGATCCGGCTGGAATCGAGCGCAATATCGATATCCTTCGCAGTTAGATCGCGCGACGTGCCGGTGACGGTGCTTGAAAATTTGAACTGGCGCAGCCGGTCCGCGGGTATCGCGGTAACATCGACATCGAGCCATCCCAACGCCTCACGCAGATTGTCGGACTGTCCCGACACACGCAGATCGATTTGCGGAAGTCCTTGCGCCGCTGCAACCGCGCCTTTCGCCTCTACCCAGGTATTTCCCGGGAGAATCGCGCCCGTTTCTTCGATCGAAACCCGCCCGTCCTTCAGGCGCGCCCGCATCGCCGCCCGTCGAATGACGCCGCCCCGGTACTGCACCACATCGGCAGCGAGTTGAACCGCGGCCTCGAAGTCTTCGGGCAACGTAAACCCTTTTTCGGCCCGTGTGCTGCCTGATGCATCCGCGGATTTCCCGGCGGACCGTGCGGGCGATTTTCCTCCCAATTGGCCCTTCTCAGCAAGCAATGTGTCGAGGTTCAAATTCGTACTTCGCAGATTGGCCGTCAGGCGCGGCGTCTTGCCATGCTCCAGCGTTACGGTACCGGTCGCCCGCACGTCACCCAGGGAAAGCTCCATAGTATTGAGCCCAATTCCTTGCTCGGACACCGTAATCTCGGTCTTGGCGGCGAAGGGCCGGGACAAGGCCGCGGGAATGGCCGTCGCATTCAGGGAGCGGAGGAAGATCGCGAAATTTTCAGAATCGAGCCGCAGCTCTCCGACAAACGACCCATCGCCAATCGGTGCCGTGACACTGCCTTGTAACCGCAACACCGTGTTTTCGTCAGACCCCATTACCATGACGGAGAGCGGTAACGGCGCCTTTGGCCGCAGCCGGCCGGTAGAAAGTTGCAACGTCAGCGGCATGTCGCCAATACGCGCGACGCCATCGGCCTTGAATGGTCCTGAAAGCGAATCGAAGGATACGGTGGAATTGAGGTTGTCCAGCCGGCGGACGCTGCCTTCACCGGCATCGTAAAACGTGACCGTTCCGTCGATAATTTCGAAACGATCCAATTTGAAGTCAAAGGAAGACCCGGTCGATCCAATTTCGGCCGGCTCGTCCGACACCTCCTTGCCGGCGGCCTTGAACTCCCAACTCGCCTCCCCGTTCTTGAGTTTTTCGAGATGAACGACCGGTTTGACGAGGCCGACAACCGCAGCCAGACGGCCTTCGAATAACGGTCCGAGCGCGATACTCACGCGCGCCTCCTGCACACGGATCATGTCCGGCGCGGCCGCCCCTTTTATATTGGCAAACCGGACATCGGCGACTCGGATGGCGGGGTTCGGAAGAATGGTGACGTCGATATTGCCAAGAATCGTCAGATCGCGGCCGGTAGCCTCTCGAACCGCAGCCGTGATTTCCTGTTTGCGCGCATTCCAATCGATAAAACTCGGAACGATCAGAAGCGCCGCGAACAAGAGCACGAGAACGCCGGCAATAGAAATTAGAAGCTTTTTCACGAACGTTTCTCCGGGTCACCGGACATAAATAGGTATCCGTGTCGTAATGTCCATAAATGAACAAGTTATCGTTCGCAACGGACCAAATTAAAATCGACTTCTTTCCTTGCGGATATTTCGGCTCAGGAGGATGTCGCTCATCGCGAAAGCGATTCTACGCGATCGCATCACCTACCGGGAAGTCTTTGATTGGTATCGCCTCCGCCACCCAACGCCTTTGCAAGTAACCCGTGCAATTCGGCCAACGATCCAACCGGCCCGCCCGTCGGCACCATGCCCGGCGAAAATCCGACGGCGGCAATTCGGCTAAACACTGCCGGCGCCTGCGCCAAAACATGCACCGGAACACGCCAATCCGATTGGGCCCCACCGACGATTGCCGGCGGCTGATGGTCCCCCATCACGACGATCAGCGCGCCCTTCGCAGCGTGATGCGACAACAACCCATCCAACACATCGAAATTGTAGCGGATCGATTCCCGATAGGCACTTTTGATCTTGGACCATTCGCCGGTCGTGCCCCTCTCCGCCGGAGCGGAGGATCGCCCATAGTCCGATCCCGATGCGGCGCGGGACCAGTCGGTCAAATAGGGCGGCAGCGGGTCAAACGGCAGATGGCTCATGACCGTCGGGAACAGCACGAACACCGGCGGGCGATGCTGTGCTGCAAGTTCCTTTTGGAGAAAGACGCCCATCGAGTATTGATCCGGGATTGCCCACCATCCGAATTTGGGGCCACGATAGCCTAGCGCCGACGCGTCATAGATTTGGTCGTAATTGTAATATCGGCCTTCGGGCCAAGCCCTTTTCAACCCCGGCATCAAGGCAACGGTGCGATACCCCGCCGACTTGAAGGTGTCGAGCAATGTCGGTCGGGTTGATCGCAACAGCAGGCGGTAGTCCCTGCTGTTCGATATCGTCACGCCGGAAAGAAAGCTCGCATGGGATAACCAGGATGCGCTGCCGAATGTCGGCGCGGTGAAATATGCGGACGCCGAACGCCATGCCGTTTCGCCGAGGCGCCGGTCCAGAGCGCGGACTCTCCGCCCAACCGTTGTCGCGATCGCCGGGTCGCTATGAGCGACGGCGCCGTAGGATTCGAAAAATACGACGAAAATATCCGACCCCTTGAGCCGTGCCAGATCGGACAACGGCGGCGGGCCCGCCTCAATCCGATCCGCTATCCCTTCGTCACCCGCGGACGCTGCAACCACAATTGCCTGACGCGAGAACATCGGCAAGACCGGGTCGGCGAAGCTGCGCTGCAATTCGCCGATGCCGATCGCTTGACCGACTACGAAAGACGTCACGCCGGCGAACGCCATCACGGCCGATATCCGGCGCAGGCCTGGCGCTGCCAGTCCCCTTGCCACCGCACCGAGCGCAATTCGAAGCATCAGCAGCAGTGCCGCAGCCGCCCCAAGAAGCATCGCGCCGTACAGCACCAATTCGCTCACGGGCCGCGCGCCGACGGTCATGTCCAACACCCTCGGCACATGATCGAGATCGAAATAGAGGTTTACCGGCCGGCCGAGCAAAGCCTGTGTCGTGATCCCGGCATAGTGGCCGAGCGACAGGACGAAGAGGAAACAGGCGGCGGTCCACAACACGGCACCCGAAATCCGGCCGCGGAATTCGACGTAGAGCACCGCGACCAGCAGGAGCATGGCGATCTCGACCGACAATGACAGGCCCGGCCGCACCCACAGGCTGGGCCAGACATTTTCAAATGTCAGCGCCGCATTAAGCGCGATGACGCCGAGCACGAATGCAACGGCGCCCCGCCCCTTAAGCCGCGGCATCGTCCATCCGACAGGCGCGGCGGCGGTTGTCGAAGGACACGCGCGTAAAATCAGGCCTCGTCGTCAGCAACAAAATCAAATGACATTGCGCTTTCGAAGGTCGGCAATTTGATCGGCCGAATAGCCGATGCCGCTGAGCACCTCGTCCGAATGCTCGCCCAACTCGGGGGTGGGGAGGCGAACCTTGGCCGGCTGCGGCGTGCGCTCCATTGTAATCGGCTGGCCCACTATCGGGAACGTGCCGAGCGCCGGGCTGTCCATCGGCGTCGCAATGCCGAGATGCTGGACTTGCGGATCGTTGAATACTTGCCCCATGTCGTAGATCGGCCCGCACGGCACCCCCGCCTCGTTCAACGCGTCAACCCAATGCTGACTCGGTTTGGTTCGGGTGACCTCGGATATTTTCTCGTTGAGTTGATCCCGATTGTCGGAACGCCCATCGAACGACTGATAGAGCGGATTTTCCAGAAGCTGCGGCGCATCGAGCGTCTTGCACAGCCGCTCATACAGCACCGTCCCGGAGGCGGCGATGTTGATGTGCCCATCGGCCGTCGGAAAAACGCCGGTCGGCACACCGGTCGGATGGTTGTTGCCGGCCTGTTTGGGCACCTCGCCATCCTTGAGATAGCGGGCCGCCTGAAAATCCATCATCGAGATCAGCGCCTGCAGCAGCGACGTATGAACCCATTGCCCTTCGCCCGAGACTTCGCGTTCGAGCAACGCAATCAGGATCCCCTGTGCCAGAAACATTCCGGACGTCAGATCGCAAATAGGAATGCCGACCCGCACCGGTCCGTTGCCCGGCAGGCCCGTTACCGACATCAAGCCGCCCATGCCTTGCGCGATTTGGTCGACGCCCGGCCGTTTGCCATAGGGGCCAGTCTGGCCAAATCCCGAGATGCTGCCATAGACGATTCGCGGATTGACCTTGCGGCAAGCCTCATAGTCGATGCCGAGACGGAATTTCACCGCCGAGCGGTAGTTCTCGACAACGACATCCGCATCCTTCACGAGCTTGAAGAAGATTTCTTTCCCCTCGTCGCTTTTCAGGTCGAGAGTCAGGCTGCGCTTGTTGCGGTGCAGGTTCTGCAGGTCGAAGCCGTGGCGCGCGCCGAGCAGGCCGCTCTTTTCCTTGTTGATCGCCGCCGGCGCCTCGATCTTGATCGTCTCCGCGCCCCAATCGGCAAGTTGACGTACCGCCGTCGGGCCGGCGCGATGCGCGGTCAGGTCGACCACCTTAAATCGGGATAAGGGCAAATTCTTTTCCGTCACCGGATCCTCCATTCGTCGGGGATTGCCGAGCCGGCCATATCCGGCGATCGCCGTTACCACGGCAAATTCGGCACCATGAAAAGCAATCCCACTCTTAAACTATTCGCGCATAGCCGTAAAAGATATCGCTGCCCTCCCCGCCGCATCCCGTCGTAGACTAAACGTCTTCCATAATTCGAGTTGCAAATGACCGACGCCCTGCCCAGCTTTTCCAGTTCCGTTTCGCAGTTTCGCGATGGCGGCGATACGCCGCGCGCCTATCTCGAACGCTGCCTCGAAACGATCGCCGCCCGGGAACCGGATATTCGTGCCTTCGTTTGCCGGGACGACAAAAACGCCCGCGCCGCAGCCGACCGCGCAACGGCGCGTTACCGGCAAGGAAGGCCGCTATCCCCGATCGATGGATGCCCGGTCGCGGTCAAGGACATCATCGAAACTGCGGACCTGCCGACACAGATGAACAGCCGGATTTTCGAGGGCTGGCAACCCAATCGGGACGCCGCCTGCGTGTATGCGCTGCGCCAGGGCGGCGCCGTCGTCCTGGGGAAAACGGTGACGACGGAATTCGCCACAGCGGCATCCGGCCCGACTCGGAACCCGAACGATTTGGCCCGCACACCGGGCGGTTCGTCCAGCGGATCCGCCGCCGCCGTCGCCGCCGGCATGACCCCGGTCGCCCTCGGTACGCAGACCGCCGGATCGATCCTGCGGCCGGCCGCCTATTGCGGCGTGCACGGCTTCAAACCGAGCCACGCGGCGCTGAACATCGGCGGCATACATCCGCTGTCCAACAGCCACGACACGCTCGGCACCATAGCCGGTAGCCTCGCGGATACCTGGGTCACGGCACGCTATATTGCCGAACTGGTCGGCGGCACACCGCCGCATCCGGGCCTGGACGGCCCCAGCACCCTGCCGGCCCCGGAAAAGCCGAGCACGCTCGCACTTCTCCGAACCGAGGCGTGGCCAACCGTCGACTCCGATACGGCGGCGGCATTCGAGCGCGCAATCGACGCAGTGCGGGCCGCGGGCGTTGCGATCACAGACGCGGAAAACGATTCCGCCGTGGCCGCGCTGGAAAAGCTGCTGGAAGGGGTGGATCGGGTCGCCCGGACGATCGCGATCTATGAACGGCGATGGCCGTTTCTGGAATATCTGCACCGCTATCCTGACAGGCTCAGCCCGGAAGCCGCAGACCGGTCACGAAAATCGGCCGAAATTTCACGCGAGGAATTCCTCGCCGCGTATCGGCAGCAGGAGGCAATCCGCCAACACATCGACTCAATGCGGGATCGGGCCGATGGGTTCATTTCCCTGACTGCCGCCGGACCCGCACCGGTCGGACTGGAGCATACCGGCGATCGCAGTTTTCAGATTTTCTGGACGCTTACGGGCGCGCCCAGCTTCACGCTGCCGCGGCTCTCCGCCGGCGGGCTCCCGGTCGGCCTGCAGGTCATGGGATTTCGCGATGCGGATGCCGCACTCGCCGGCACCGCACACTGGATCGACACCCTGCTGGCCGGTTAGCGGTCTACCCGAGGGCCGGCCGACCGTCACTGTCACGGCCGCAGGATCTTCCCCGGATTCATGATGTTGTCCGGATCAAGCGCCGTCTTCAGGCTGCGCATCACGCTAACCGCTTCACCATGCTCGGCGGCGAGGAAATGCATCTTGCCCTGGCCAATGCCATGTTCGCCGGTGCAGGTGCCGCCGAGCGCCAGCGTCCGGTTGATCAACCGGTCGTTCAACGCATAGGCGTCCCGCATTTCATCCGCATTGTCCGGATCGACGAGGATCACCAAATGAAAATTTCCGTCGCCGACATGGCCGACTATGGGCGCGACCAGGCTGCTTTCGTCGATATCGCGGCGAGTCTCCAACAGGCATTCGGCGAGCCGCGATATCGGCACGCACGCATCGGTGGCGATCCCTTTCTTACCCGGCACAAGCGCCAGACCCGCGTAGTAGGCGTCATGCCGCGCCTGCCACAGCTTGCTGCGCTCTTCGGCGCGTTCGGCCCATTGAAAAGCGCTGCCGCCAAAGTCGTCGGAGATCGCGCGCGTCTGCTCGGCCTGCTCCGCCGCCGACGCCACGGTGCCGTGGAATTCGAAAAACAGCGTCGTCTTGGCCTCATACCCCTCGAGATCCGAATAGGCGATGCAGGCGCCCATCTGCACCTCGTCGAGCAATTCGATGCGTGCGATCGGAATGCCCGACTGAATGATCAGGATCACCGCGTTGACCGCGTCTTCAAGGGACGGGTACTGGCACACTGCAGATGTGATTGATTCCGGGATACCATAGAGCCGAAGCTGCACTTCGGTTATCACGCCAAGCGTACCTTCCGACCCCACATAAAGCCGCGTCAGATCGTACCCCGCCGCGGATTTGCGGGAACGCCCGCCGGTCCGGACGACCCGGCCATCGGGCAACACGACGGTGAGGCCCAGCACATTCTCGCGCATCGTCCCGTAGCGCACCGCATTGGTGCCGCTGGCGCGTGTTGCCGCCATGCCGCCGAGCGAAGCGTCGGCCCCCGGATCGATCGGGAAGAATAGCCCGGTATCGCGCAAATGCTCATTGAGCTGCTTGCGCCGGACACCGGCCTGCACGCGGCAGTCGAGATCCTCGGGGTTGACCTCGATTACAGCATCCATTTGTGACAAATCGATGCTGATTCCGCCGTGTATGGCTTGAATATGACCTTCCAACGAGGTCCCGGTTCCGAAAGGAATCACCGGCACCCGGTCGCGCGCGCACAGTGCGACAATGGCACTGACCTCTTCGGTGGTGTGCGCGAAACAGACCGCGTCCGGCGGCAAGACAGGAAAATAGTCCTCGCCATTGCCATGATGCTCGCACACCGCCTGCGCCGTCGAGACCCGGTCGCCGAGCACCGCGCGCAACTCCTCGATAAAATCGTCGGAAACCAATGCCTTGACGGCACGCGCGGTCATCTCGTTTCTCCTGACGGCTTTGCTCGGATAAAGGAGATTAGTGTGCGGGGAAGGCCGGTTCAACCGGCGGGCAATTGCCGTGCCGGCGCCGCCGCGGGCCTAATATTGGCGGAGGAACTCGACCTTCGAGCCATCGCCGGCCTTAAACCGTACGCGGACAAGCACATTGGTCGACCGGTCGTACCAGACATCCCGCATGAAGGCGCCGCTCAGGCGATAATGCCGCACGGCGATTTTCTTGCCCTGTACCGAGATCTTTTCATCTCCGACCAACGTCACCTTTGTGGGCAGCAAGTCACCTCCGACCGTACTGAGCAAGCGGTCCTTGCTCACCAGGGAGGCATTCCACAAGCTCGCCGGCAGAATGCCACGCTCTACTTTGAGGTGACCGTCTTGTTTCTGGACCAGGAGGCCACTGCCCTTGGACAATGGCGCGACCTTCAACTGCACCGAATCGCCATTGTCATCGGTGACGGAGATCAGTGACGTCAGCTGGTCGCCGACCCATGTCTCCTTCGACTCGTGACGAAACCGGTAAACCGGGATGCTCAGGAAGCGATATTCAATCTTGGTCCGGATCTCAACATTGGTCTGCTGTCCCTGCTGCTTGAATTTCAATACATGCGTACCGATCGCATCGCCATCACGGGTCACCTTAAAATCGAGGCGACCGTTGTCCGGAATGCCGAGCGGCAGTATTGACGCCATGGCAACCGTCGGCGCCAGCGCAATCAAACCCAAAAAAATCAAGACCCGTAACGCCACAACCGCGGCTCCCTGGAAATGTCAGAATATTTTGCCCACAGACTCTGACTTTGCGACTCTTCCCAATACTTCAAGGCGAATTCAAGGCCAACACAACACCGCGTGAACAAATTTTTCCGATTTTACCGGTAATGTTGCATTTATGCGTCTTATGCTTTGCCGAACCCGCCGCCACCGGGTGATTTCAGAACAAAGACGTCGCCCGGATAAACCGCGGCGCCGTCAGTTCCGCTCATCTCAAGCACCGCACCATCGGCACGCTCGATCCAATTGCGTCCGCAGGCGCCGGGTCCCCCGCCCGCCATCCCGTATGGCGGCACCACGCGATGCCCGGAAAGAATGGAAAGCTGCATTTCCTCGAGAAAGCGGAGTCGCCGCAGCGTACCGTCACCCCCGTTCCAGGCACCCTTACCGCCGGAGTCCGGCCGGATCTCGAAACATTCCAGCAGCACTGGAAAGCGCCATTCCAGTACCTCCGGATCGGTCAGCCGCGAATTGGTCATATGCGTGTGGACCGCCGATGTGCCGGCGAAATCAGGACCGGCGCCCGACCCGCCGCAGACGGTTTCGTAATATTGATACCGCGCGTTTCCAAAGGTGACGTTGTTCATCGTGCCCTGCGCCGCCGCCATGACACCAAGCGCGCCGTACAATGCATCGGTGATGCATTGCGACGTCTCAACATTGCCGGCAACGACCGCGGCCGGATAGCCGGGCCGGAGCATGGAGCCTTCGGGAATGACAATGTCGATCGGCTTTAAACACCCTTCGTTCATCGGAATGTCGTCATTCACCAGGGTTCGGAATACATACAACACGGCCGCGCGGCAGACCGCAGATGGTGCATTGAAGTTGTTGTCACGCTGGCTGCTGGATGAGCTGAAATCGACGCAGGCGCTCCGCGCCCGGGAATCAATCGAAATTTCAACGCCGATCTCTCCGCCATCGTCCATCGGATAGGTGAACCGGCCGTTCTTCAACGCATCGATTACCCGCCGCACCGATTCCTCGGCATTGTCTTGGACGTGGCTCATATAGGCGACCACCGTATCGAGGCCAAACTGACCGACCATGCGGCGCAGCTCGTTCAACCCTTTTTCGTTGGCCGCCACCTGCGCCTTCAGATCGGCCACGTTCTGATCCGCGTTGCGGGCGGGATAGGCGCCCGATGCCAGCAGTTCGCGGAATTCCGCTTCCCGAAACCGGCCGCCGTCAATCAGTTTGAAATTGTCGATCAGGACGCCTTCCTCTTCGACCGTCGTGCTGTCCGGCGGCATCGACCCCGGCGTCGTACCGCCGATATCGGCGTGATGGC
>CAYYBI010000406.1:0-11756 GCA_964469835.1 uncultured Rhodospirillaceae bacterium | reverse complement strand
CGATCCAGAATATCGCGCAAGCGGGCGACAACATCGTCAGCGCGACCGACCTCTATGGCGGCACCTGGAACCTGTTCAACAACACGCTCAAGACGATGGGCATCGAGACCCGTTTCGTCGATCCGGCCGACCCGGAAGGCTTCCGCAAGGCGACCGACGCCAAGACCCGTGCGTATTACGCCGAAACCCTGCCAAACCCGAAGCTCACCGTTTTCCCGATCAAGGAGGTCGCCGATATCGGCCGCGAGCTCGGCGTGCCGCTGATCATGGACAACACCGCAGCCCCGATTCTGTGCCGGCCGTTCGACCATGGCGCGGCGATCATCGTCTACTCGACCACCAAGTATATCGGCGGGCACGGCACATCGATCGGCGGCATGATTGTCGATGGCGGCAATTTCGACTGGGAGAAACATGCCGACCGTTTCCCGATGCTGACCCAGCCCGACCCGAGCTATCACGGCGCGGTCTGGACCGAGGCGGTCAAGCCGATCGGCCCGGTCGCCTATATCATCAAGGCGCGGGTCACCCTGCTGCGCGACCTCGGCGCGTCGATGAGCCCGCAAAACGCCTTCCAGTTCATTCAGGGACTGGAAACCCTGCCGCTGCGCATTCGCGAACACAGTCGCAATGCCGACGCGGTGGCCAAGCACCTGAAGAAGCACAAGAGCGTGACCAAGGTGATCCACCCGAGCCTGCACGAGGACAAGGAACAGAAACGCCGCGCCGCCTACTATCTCAAGGGCGGCATGGGTGGTCTGCTGGGCTTCGAGCTGAAGGGTGGCAAGGAGGCCGGGCGCGCCTTCATCGACGCGCTGGAGATGTTCTACCACGTCGCCAATATCGGCGATGCGCGCTCGCTTGCGATCCACCCTGCGACAACCACCCATTCGCAGCTCTCGGCCGAGGAACAGCTCGCCACCGGCGTCACCGACGGTTATGTCCGGCTGTCTATCGGCATCGAGCATATCGACGACATCATCGCCGACCTCGATCAGGCGCTGGCCAAGGCAACCTGACGCGGCGCGGCGGCGCAACGTCATGTCCATAGATATCGAAGCCGTGCGCGCCGATACGCCGGGCGTGCAAAATGTGCTGCATCTGAACAACGCCGGCGCGGCGCTGCAACCGCAGCCGGTGCTGGACGCGGTCCTGGATCATCTGCGGCTGGAAGCCGAACAGGGCGGCTATGAGGCCGCGCGTCTCGCCGACGCGGCGCTGGAAAATCTCTACCATGCGGCGGCCCGGCTGGTCGGCGGCAAGCCGCGGGAGGTCGCCTTCGTCGAGAATGCGACCCGGGCGTGGGACATGGCCTTCTATGCCTTCGATTGGCAGGCCGGCGACCGCATCCTCACGGCGGAGGCGGAATACGCCTCGAACTACATCGCCTACCTGCAGGTCGCCCGAAAATACGGCGTGGAGATAACGGTGGTGCCGTCGACGCCCGAGGGCGCGCTCGACACCGACGCTCTAGCCGAAGCGGTCGACGACCGGGTCAAGCTGATCGCGATCACCCATGTGCCGACCAATGGCGGCCTCGTCAATCCGGCCGCGGCGGTCGGTGAGATCGCCAAACGCCACACCGTCCCGTTCCTATTGGACGCCTGCCAATCGGTCGGCCAGATGCCGGTCGATGTGGACGCCATCGGCTGCGACATGCTTTCGGTGACCGGGCGCAAATACCTGCGCGGGCCGCGCGGTACGGGTTTCCTGTGGGTTCGGGAATCGCTGATCGACCGGCTGGAGCCGCCCTTCCTCGACCTGCATGCGGCGGAATGGACCGCGCCCGACCGCTTCGAGATGCGCAACGATGCGCGCCGCTTCGAGAACTGGGAATGCAATGTCGCAGGTAAAATCGGGCTCGGCGTCGCTATCGACTACGCGTCGGCGCTCGGCCTGGAGGCCATCTGGGCGCGCATCCAACTCCTCGCCGACGGTCTGCGCAATCGGCTGGCCGCGTTGCCGGGCGTCACCGTTCGCGACATCGGCGCAGTGCAGGGCGGAATCGTTTCCTTCACCGCCGACGGGCACGAACCACAGGATCTCGTCGAGGCGCTCCGCGCCCGCGCGATCAACGTCTCGAATTCCGGCCGGACGTCCACGCTGATCGACATGGACGCGCGCGGCCTCGACGCCGTCGTGCGCGCCTCGGTCCACTACTACAACACGGAAGAAGAATTGGACCGCTTCCAGGATGCACTCGCGGACATTATCGGCAGTTAGTGCGGCGCCTTGACGCTTCGGTTCCAGCGCATCTTGGCGTATAACCTGAAAATTCGCCGCCTGGCTTCAGGTGACGATCAAGGTCGCAGAGGCGAAACGACCGCGAACCAACGGAGATTGAGCCCATGTCAAAGGCGAAGCTGACCCCCGTCCCTGCTCCGACCGCGCGCGCATCCGCGCCGATGATCGACGGCGGTCCCGGCCAATATCCCTCCGTGCGGATGCGCCGCAACCGGCGCGAAGACGGCATTCGACGGCTGGTCGCGGAGAACAAGCTGACGGCGGACGACTTCATCTGGCCGGTCTTCGTGATCGACGGCAAGAAGCAGACGGTCCCGGTGGATTCGATGCCCGGCGTAGACCGGCTGTCGGTCGACCTGCTACCGCGCGCCGCCGAGAAAGCCGCCGCGCTCGGCATTCCGGCGATGGCGCTGTTCCCCTATACCGACCCGGCGCGCAAGACCGAGGACGGGCGCGAAGCCACCAACCCGGACAATCTGGTCTGTCAGGCGATCCGCGCGGTCAAGGACGCGGTGCCCGAAATGATGGTGGTGTGCGACGTAGCGCTCGACCCCTATACGAGCCACGGCCATGACGGGCTGATGGACGGCGAGGAAGTCCTCAACGACGAAACCCTGGAGGTGCTGGTACGCCAGGCGGTCGTCCAGGCGGAAGCCGGCTGCGACACCATCGCGCCGTCGGACATGATGGACGGGCGCGTCGGCGCCATTCGCCAAACGCTGGATTCGAGCGGCCTCGACCATGTCCGCATCATGGCCTATTCGGCGAAATACGCGTCCGCCTTCTACGGGCCGTTTCGCGACGCGGTCGGCTCGAAGGCCGCGCTCAAAGGCGACAAGCGCACCTATCAGATGGACCCGGCCAACACCGACGAGGCGCTGCGCGAAGTCTTCCTCGACATCCAGGAAGGCGCCGACATGGTGATGGTCAAGCCCGGCATGCCCTATCTCGACATCGTGCGCCGCGTGAAGGACGAATTCTCCATGCCGACCTTCGTCTATCAGGTGAGCGGCGAGTACGCGATGCTCAAGGGCGCGGCGCAGAACGGCTGGCTCGATAACGACCGGGTCGTGCTGGAAACCCTGCTGGGATTCAAACGCGCCGGGGCGGATGGCGTGCTGACCTACTTCGCGGTCGAAGCGGCGGGGTTGTTGAAGAAGGGGTGAGCGGAGTCCGGGCGCGCTCGATTGCGCATTATTAGACATGTACTAACATGAAATGAAATTCAATTTATTCGCCACACTTAAAAACCTATCAGTTCCTCATATTACTTTTATATTGTTTGACGTAATTATTATATTTGTATTATTTCTATCCGAAGAGCCGATGCTTTACATAATTAGTGCATTTTTCATTATAGAAATAATACTCGTTATTACTCTAGATAGAAGTGCGTTTATTTCATTTAAAAAATCTACAAAAGGGAATTTGCCAAAATCGGATTGCTAACAGGCGCCGGGTCATCGTGCCGCCTTCATGATGCGAATACCGGCAACCATCGCGATCGTAAGCGGAACAAACAATATCTGCTCCCCGGCGAGGCTCAGCAGGAATGCGACCGGCGAACCATGCCCGTCCGATCTTTCCATGCCGCCGTGTTCAATGACGAACCAAATCCGCCGAACAGTCTGGATCAGCAGCGGCCACCAGAACAGATTGACCACGGAAAAAGATATCCAAACCGAGAAACTCTTATCTTTCCGAAGATAAATATAGGCGAACCACCACAGTATATTCGCGCCAAGTAAAATAATAATATAGAGAATACTTACATTCCGAATTCCCAATACAATCATTGCCACAGAAAATAATGATACTATTATCGCAACGAACAAAAATGATTTCTTAAATCCTGCCATTAAGTAGTTCCAACGCCTGTCCAATCAATAAATATCGCACACCAATATTCACAAATTAAAACGACCGAGCAGGTATGGCGTTCGTTCCCTCTACAGCGCCAGCCGCAACTGCCCGACAACGGCCGAACACATCGCGTCGGATAATTCGACCGGCTCCGCATCGAACAGCGGCGCCTTGCCCCACGATGCGTCGCCTTCGGAGCGCGGAATGATGTGCCAGTGCTGATGCGGCATCATATTGCCGAGGTTGGCGTAGTTGATCCGCGCCGGCCGGAACGCCTGCTGCACCGCCGCCGCCATTGCCCTCAAGTCGCGTGTAATTGAAGCGAATTCCTCATCCTCGATGGCCAGCAAATCCTCATGGTGCGCCCGCGTGATCAGAACCACGCTGCCGCGATACATCTGGTTCCGGTTGACGAAGGCCACCGTGTGATCGAAGTCGGCGATCCATGTCGGGTCGGCTTGCGGATCGGCAACCAATTGGCAGAATGCACAGTCGTCTTTGGATACAGCCACGTTCAGATCTCCTTCACCATAAATTCATCTACTCCAATAACCAGTCCCGCCCGCCCAGTTCAGATCGCGCGCCAAAGGTGGGCGGCGCCTCCGCATTAGCCGGTCATGAAATCGCGTATCGAGTGCACCAGCGTGACCACCCCGATGGCGGCCAGTGCCAGCAATGCCGCCACCCGGTAGTGTCGGTGCCCGCTGTGCGAAAAGAAGCGCGTGCCGACCCAGGTCGAAACAACGTATAGCGGCACCAGTACGATACTGATTAGCACGACTTCGCGCGTAAAGAGGCCGTGATACCAAAGCGGCACCAGCGAGCACAGGGTCAGCGCATTGACCACGCCGATAACGTTCGCACGCTGCTGCTGCGACGTACCTGGCCGGGACAGCGCTATTGCGACAGCGGGGGGCCCCCCGACCCCGCCGGCGCCCTGCACGAGTCCGGCAGCCGCGCCCGCGCAAGCCAGAGCCAACCGTCCTGACCCGACCGGCAAACGCCAGCCGCGATACAGCATGACCACCATCGCCAGGACAAAAACCGAGATGGCGATCTTCATCAAATCGGGATCGACCGAGACCAGAATCCAGGTGCCCAACGGCGCGGCCGCGAAGGTCGCAAGCCCGAAGGGAACGACGAAACGCCGCTCCGAATAGCGGATCGCGTTCGGCATAAGCTGACACATGGCCGGAAATCCGGCGAGGCTGGAGATCGGCACGGCGGCAACCGGGCCAAGCACCACGCTCAACACCATGATGATGACCAGCGCCGCCCCGAACCCGACAAAGCCGCGCAAAAACCCGGCCAGAAGTACCGCACCGGCGACCGCCGCCAGGGAAGCGTACGACACGCCGCCGAAGAGTTCCTGCAGCGTTTCAGGCATGCGGCCGGCATCTCATCCCGTCAGCCAGTCCCTTACCGCCGCAATCTGATCCGGCGCCATCAAGGCCGGCGCGTGGCCGCACCCTTCGAACTCGACGAGCGCCGCCTCGGGACCGCGCCGGGTCATTTCCTCGGCAATCTCCGCCGACAACAGGTCGGATTCCGCGCCGCGCAGCACCAGCACCGGGCATTGAATGGCGTCCCAGAACGCCCACAGGTCGACATCCGGCAAGGGCGCCCCGTTGAAGGCGTTACCGATTGCCGGATCGTAGGCGAGACGATAGCCGCCTTCCTCATGGCGCCGCGCGCCGTGTCCGGCCATGTGCCGCCAGTCGCCGTCCGCCAGGTCACCGAAGGACGCGTGGACGGTGCGAAAATAATCCTCGACCCCGGCGATGTCGTTGAAGTGCGGATCCTTGCCCACATAGTCGCCGATACGCGCCAGCGCCGCCTGCGGGATGAACGCGCCGACATCGTTCAGCACCAGCCGGCGGATTGTCGTGCCCGGCATCGACGCCGCGAGCATGCCCATGATGCCGCCCATCGAGGTGCCGATCCAGTCCACCGTTTCGGCGCCGAGCCGCGCCAGCAGTGTCACCATATCGGAAACGTAATATGGGTTGGCATACCCCACCGGGTCGGCGAGCCAATCGCTGCGCCCGCGCCCGACCACGTCGGGACAGACCACCCGGAAGCTGTCTTCCAACGCGCCGGCGAGCCGGTCGAAGTCGCGGCCGTTGCGCGTCAGCCCATGCACGCAGAGCACCGTCCCGTTCCCCGGTGCGCCCCAATCGGCATAGGCTATCCGGTGAAATCCACCCGGTCCCGCGCAGAGGACTTTCGATTCCGTCATTCCCATATGGCCGCGCTCCTTCCGGCATCCTTGCGCATTCTGCCGTTCATTCAATGATCACGAAAGTACTCGGCGCGATGCCGTTAAATCGGGTGACCAACGCGTTCGTATAGGCACCGGCCTGATCGATTTCAATCCAGTCGCCCTCGCGCACATCATCGGGCAGACGGAACGGCGCGGGTAGCACGTCGGTCGAATCGCAGGTTGGTCCGAACACCGTGAAATCCTGCTCCACCGCCGACGGCGTGCCCTCCGCGCGGATCAGCCGAACCGGGTATTGCAGTTTACCAGTCACCGTTTCGGACAGGCTGTGATATATGCCGTCATTAATGTAGATCGCCGACTCCTTGCGGAGCTGCACCTGCACTACGATCGAGCAACCCGACGCGACCAGCGCCCGACCGGGCTCGCACACCAGCCGGCACTGTTCCGGCGCATCGATCGCGGCAAACCCTTCCCGAATTGCGGTGAAATAATCGTCGAGCGGCGGCGGCGCTTCCTCGCCCGGATAGGCGGCCGGAAAACCACCGCCTAAATCAAGAATCTCGAGTGTAACGCCGGCCCGCTCGGCGATCCTGCCGGCGACCAGAATGCCATCGCGATACGCCTCTGGACGAAGACACTGCGACCCCACATGGAAGGCAAGGCCGGGCCGGCATACCGCATCCGCGGCCGCACGCAACAAAGCCGACGCGCCCGCTTCGTCCGCGCCGAATTTCTGCGACAGCTCATACCGGGCGACCCCGCCCGGCGTCGCGAACCGCACCAGGATCGTCAGGTCCTTGGCATGGTTAGTCTCGTAGAGAATTTTCTCCAGCTCGTCCGGATGGTCGACCGCGAAGTCGCGCACCCCGTAGACCGTATAGGCAGTCAGGATAGCGTCGCGCGTCTTCACCGGGTGCATGTAATGCGCAACCGCATCGCCGCCCAATGCCCGGACCGCCGCAATCTCCGGAATTGAGGCGGCATCGAAATGATCGATGCCCGCGGCGTAGAAAGTTTCCAGCACGACCGGATGCGGATTGCACTTGACGGCATACAGCGTCCGCCCCGGGAATTCTGTCTGAAAACGATTCGCCGCCGTCCGCAGCGCCGCCGGGCGCAGGCAGTAGACCGGGTTGCCCGGCCGCAATACGGACACCATCGCATCCGGTGATCTGAATCGTCGTAAGGTCATGGCGAGGCGACAATGGCACAGCGAACACCCCCCCTCCAAGCGGCAAGCGAAATGACATGGGATTCCACGCGGCGCTCCGGGTATGATGCGCAGCAGCAAATGAATCGGACGGCGCGCTATGGTCCTCATACTTCGACAGGCTCAGGATGAGGGCCTCACCCTGAGCCTGTCGAAGGGCGAGGCCCGGGGTCCTATGCGCGCTGGAATGAATACTCACGCAATCTCTGTCACGTCCCACATCGCAGAACCCGCATTACACGACATCCCGTGAAACGACGAACCCGAATACTTCTCTATTGCGCCGGTGGCGTGATCGGGCTGGCTGTGCTGGCGGCGGTGCTTGTCGTCCTTTGGCTACGCGGCTCCCTGCCGACGAACAACGGCACGGTCGAGCTCGCCGGATTGACCGGGCGGGTCGAGATAATCCGCGACGCGGATGGTGTGCCCCATATCTTCGCCGACGCAGAAAACGACGCTCTGTTCGCGCTCGGCTATGTGCATGCGCAGGACCGGCTCTGGCAGATGGAGACCATGCGGCGCGTCGGCGCGGGGCGGCTGTCGGAAATTACCGGCCCCGAGACGCTGCGGATCGACCGGTTCGTTCGGACTTTCGGGCTCTATCGTCTCGCCGAACGCCAGGCGGCCGCGCTAACCGGCGCCGCCCGGCGCCTGTCGGACGCCTACACGAGGGGCGTCAACGCCTTCCTGAAGACCCATGACGGCCCGTTGCCGCCGGAATTTTTCCTGCTCAGGCATCGGCCGGAACCCTGGCGTACGGCCGACAGCCTGGTCTGGGCCCGGGTGATGGCGTTACAGCTTTCGAAGAACTGGCGAACGGAATTGCTGCGGCTGCGCTTGGCCAAACGGCTGAAGCCGGAACAGATCGATGATCTATGGCCCGGCGACGGACCGGACGGACCGTTTACCCTGCCGCCCGCCGCCAAAGCGCCGGCGAAAGCCGCCGCCCTGCACTTGGAGAAGATATGGCAGGCCCTGCCCGATGCGTTGGCCCCGGTCGATGCGTCCAATGCCTGGGTTCTGGACGGAAGCCGAACCGTCAGCGGTAAGCCGATCCTGGCGAACGATCCGCATCTCGGCTTCACCAAACCGATTCTCTGGTACCTCGCCCGCATCGAAACGCCGACCCTGTCGCTCACGGGCGCCACCGTACCGGGCGTGCCGCTGCTCGTGCTCGGCCACAACAACCACATCGCATGGGGCATGACGACGACCGGCGGCGACGTCGAGGATTTGTACCTGGAACGCATCGATCCGAAGGATTCAAGCCGTTACCTTACGCCGGACGGCCCCCGACCGTTCGAGACGCGGATCGAGCAAATCGGCGTGAAGGGACAGGACCCGGTCGAGCTGACTGTGCGCGAAACCCGTCACGGGCCGGTAATTTCCGACATCGCCGCAAGCGTTGGCGACGGGCACAGCGACACCCATGTCCTTGCCGTCGCGGCCCCGTCGCTGCGCGCCGACGACCGGACCGCCGCCGCGCTCTTCGCCATCAACCGGGCGAAGAACTGGGAGGATTTTACCGCGGCGACACGCGATTTCCATGCGCCGCAGCAGAACCTGTTCTATGCGGATACGGTTGGCGGTATCGGCATGATAACGCCCGGCCGGGTACCGATACGGGTCGATCATGACGGTAGCAGACCCGCCGATGGGGAGGACGCGGGTCACGACTGGAAGGGTTTCGTATCGCCCGACGCGGTGCCGTCGGTGCATAATCCGGCCGCCGGATTCATCATGAACGCCAACAACCGGCTGGTCGACGACAGCCACCCGCACCGGCTTGCCCGCGACTGGGACGAACCCTTCCGCGCGGAGCGGCTGCTCGAAATTCTGCCGGGCGCACGGGCCCACTCGATGGCGGACAGCGCCACCCTGCAGATGGACATTCTGTCGCCCGCCGCCCGGCGGCTGGTCCCCCATCTGGTGGACTTCAAACCCGAAACGGATCGCCAGGAAACCGCGCTGGCGCTGTTGCGCGCCTGGGATTTCCGCATGCGGCGCGACCGGCCGGAACCGCTGATCTACGCCACATGGCTGCACGATGTGATGCACGCGCTTGCCGCCGACGAGTTAGGCCCCCTGTTCAAGGACTACCATCGCCCGCGGCCGCGCTTCATCCTGCATGTTCTCCAACAGCGGCCCCGATGGTGCGACGATGTAACCACCGAGCGTACCGAAACATGCTCGGAGACACTGCGCGCGGCGCTGGACAAGACGTTGAACCGGCTGACCAAGGATCATGGCGGCGACATGAACAACTGGCGCTGGGGCGCACGCCATCGCGCCTATTTCGCCAATCGATTCTTCGCCGCCATCCCGCTGCTTGGCGATTTGGCGAGCACCAGGATCGAGACCGACGGCGGCAACCATACGGTCAACCGGGGCATGACCGTATGGCGCGGGGAAAACCGGCATTCCCATACCCATGGCGCCGGGTTGCGAGCGGTCTACGATCTCGCCGATCTCGCCAACAGCCGCTTCATGATCGGCACCGGCCAATCCGGCAATCCGTTCTCGCCGCATTACGGCGATCTGACGACGCGCTGGCGCGATGGCAAGCATCTGACTATCGCCGGCAGCCGTGAAGCGCTGCGCGCCCGCGCGACCGGTATCCTGACGCTTGTTCCGAAGTTTGCAATGCGGCCGTGAGCATGCGTGTCAGTCTGGTGTAAGCTGCGCCACCGACTCCGCCGCCGGAGGACCGCCATGCCCGTCTCGATCGACGATATTCGTGCCGCCGTGAAAATCCTGCACGGCGCCGTACCGCGTACGCCCATCGTCCGTTCGGGCGCCCTGTCCGAAGAATTTGGCGCGGACATTCGCCTCAAACTCGAGACGCTGCACTTCACCGGCTCATTCAAGGACCGGGGCGCATTGGTCAAGCTGCGCAGCCTGCCGAAGGACGCCGCCCGCAACGGCGTGATCGCGGTCTCCGCCGGCAACCACGCGCAAGGGGTCGCCTATCATGCCAAACGGCTCGGCATACCGGCGACCATCGTGATGCCTGTCTCGACCCCCTTCACCAAGGTTAACCGGACCGAGGCGCTCGGCGCGCGGGTCGTGCTGCATGGCGATTCCGTAAGCGCCTGCGTGCCGTTCGCACGGGATATGATGGCGGCGGACAATCTGACCTTGGTTCACCCCTTCGACGACCCCCATATCATCGCCGGACAAGGCACCGTCGGGCTCGAAATCCTGGAAGACCTGCCCAACGTCGATACGATTGTGGTGCCGATCGGCGGCGGCGGGCTGGCGGCCGGCATTGCCACCGCGGTGAAGGCGCTGAAACCCAAGGTCGAGATCATCGGTGTCGAAGCGGCGCTCTATCCCTCCATGGGACAGGCGGTGCGTGGTGAAAAAGTCATCGCCGGCGGCGAAACCATCGCCGAGGGCATCGCGGTGAGGACGCCGGGAGCGCTGACCGTCCCCATCGTACGCGGACTGGTCGACGACTTGGTGACGGCGGACGAACTGACCCTCGAGGATGCGGTCGCCACCATGACGGTTACCGGCAAGGTGGTTGCCGAGGGGGCCGGCGCCGCGCCGCTGGCGGCGATCATGGCAACACCGGACCGTTTCGCCGGCAAGACCGTGGCGCTCGTGGTCTCAGGCGGCAATATCGACTCGCGGATGCTCGCCTCGGTGCTGATGCGCGGACTGGTGCGGAACGGACAAATCGCACGGCTGCGCGTTACGATCAGCGACGCCCCGGGCACACTCGCGCGCGTCGCACAGAACATCGGCTCGCTCGGCGGCAACATTGTCGAGATCGTGCATCAGCGAATGTTCTTCGACGTGCCGGTGAAACAGGCGGAAGCCGATATCGCGGTCGAAACCCGCGACGAAGAACACGTCGAGGAGATCATCGCCGCCTTGACCGCCGATGGATTTCCGACGCGGCGTCTCGGCGATACGGCGGGAACCGGCTAGGCGTCAGGCCAGACGCCCCAGCCGCATCGCCGTTGCGTGACTGCGCCAGAGGATCATTGCAATAATCGACAGATTCAGCAGGTTCCAACCGATGCCATTCAGGAAGGCCGCCTGATAAGACCCGGTCAAATCGTAAATCCATCCCGACAGCCACCCGCCGAGCGCCATGCCCATGATCGTCGCCATGATGACGATACCGACGCGCTGGCCCGCCTCATCCGCCGGAAAATATTCGCGCATGATGATCGCATAGCTCGGCACGATGCCGCCCTGCGCCAG
>CAYYBI010000405.1:0-6353 GCA_964469835.1 uncultured Rhodospirillaceae bacterium | reverse complement strand
CTGCTCGCCCTAATCGACCAGCTGAACCGCGATCCCGCGGTGCACGGCATCCTGGTGCAATTGCCGCTGCCCGATCAGATCAACGGTGACAAGGTGCTGGACGCCATCGACCCGGCCAAGGACGTGGACGGATTTCATGTCATCAACGCGGGCCGGCTCGCCACCGGCGGTGGCGGCATCGTGCCGTGCACGCCGCTCGGCTGCCTGATGATGCTGAAGGACCGGCTCGGCGATTTGTCCGGGCTCGAGGCGGTCGTGGTCGGCCGGTCGAACATAGTCGGCAAGCCGATGGCGGCGCTGCTGCTCGGCGAGAACTGCACCGTCACCGTGGCCCATTCGCGGACCCGTGATCTGCCGGCGGTGTGCCGGCGCGCCGATATCCTGATCGCCGCGGTCGGCCGGCCCGAGATGATCCGCGGCGACTGGATCAAACCCGGCGCAGCGGTCATAGACGTGGGTATCAACCGGGTGCCGAAACCCGGCGAAGAGGGCAAGTATCGGCTGGTCGGCGACGTGTGTTTCGCGGAGGCGGCCGCGGTCGCCGGCGCGATTACCCCGGTGCCGGGCGGCGTCGGGCCGATGACCATAGCCTGCCTGCTGATGAATACCCTGACCGCGGCCTGCCGCCAGACCGGCATCGCGGAACCGGAGGTTTAGTGGCATCGGGCTGGCCGCGTACCGAACGGCGAAAAATCGAAGCCTCGTGCTGAGCGACGTCGAAGACCGGGGCTCCACGCCGGCACGGGCTACAAACCGTCACATAGCCGTCGCCCTTCGACTTCGCTCAGGGTGAAGGCTGGTTTCTTTCCTGCCCAATCAGCCCTTCAGGCGAAGCCGGACAACGCCTTTCACATCGTTGGGGTCGACCGGTATGCCCTTGCGAATGATTTCGATGCGGCCCTGACGGGCCAAATGGATCGCCTGCTGGCGCACCGCACGCATATAGCGCCGCCACAGATCGGCGCCGTCGCCCGGTTTCCGCCGCGTCTCGGCCACGGCGCGCGCCGCATCCATCAGGCCGATCGATTTGTCCGTTGGCAGCACCGCGAGCGTTTCCAGGATCACCGCCGCCACCGGGTCGAGGCCAGAGGCCGCATCATCTTTCTCGGAACTGGTCATGTGGCGCTCCAAATTGAATCAATCGTGTTGGCGGTGTGGACGGCGGGTTTATCTGGACGCCGGACGCCGGGCGGAGAATAATCCGCGGCAATGGTCGGAACATCGCAAGAACTGATTTTGGCGGTCGCCGTTTTCGTCGGCGGGCATTTCTTCTTGTCGAGCCTAGTCGTGCGCGAACCGGTCATCAAGGCGCTCGGCCAGAACGGCTTCCGTCTCTTGTATTCCATGGCGGCGCTTGCATCGCTTGCCTGGACCATTCTCGCCTACCGCGCCGCGCCGGCAGTGCCCTTGTGGGATCCCGGCCTGCGCCACATGCCGCTGCTGATCATGCCCATCGCCACCATTCTGCTGGCGGCCGGCAATTCGACGGCAAATGTCACCTCGGTGGCCGGCGAACGCCATGCCGACGGCCCGCGCCCGGTCGGCGGTATTGTCACCGTCACACGCCATCCGGTGCTCTGGGGCATTGGCCTGTGGGCAATCGCGCATCTCCTGGCCAATGGGGACGAAGCCAGCGTCACCCTGTTCAGCGGCATGGCCCTCCTCGCGTTCGGCGGCATGGCGCATATCGACCATCGGCGCCGCGCCACGCTCGGCGGCGCCTGGGGACCGATCGCCCTGACCACCTCCGTCATCCCCTTCGCCGCCGCGCTGCAGGGCCGGACAAAAATAGACTGGGCCGGCATCGGCGTGTGGCGACCGCTCGCCGGACTCGCGCTGTACGGCGTGCTGATCCTGTTGCATGGCTGGGCCGGTGTACCCGTTTGGCCGGGATAATTAGGACCCGCCCCGCCGGTTCGCCAACCGCAGCCGAAGCGCATTCAGCTTGATGAAGCCTTCCGCGTCGCGCTGATCGTAGACCGAGTCTTCCTCGAAGGTGACGTGATCGAGGCTGTAGAGGCTGTTCGGACTTTCGCGGCCGATCACGCTGACCCCGCCCTTGAAGAGCTTGAGCCGCACGCGGCCGCTGACCGGTTCCTGGCTCTTGTCGATCAGGGCTTGCAGCATGTCGCGTTCCGGCGCGAACCAGAACCCGTTGTAGATCATCGTCGCGTAGCGCGGCATCAGTTCGTCCTTGAGGTGCGCCGCCTCGCGGTCCAGCGTGATCGACTCGATCGCCCGGTGCGCGGCGAGCAGCACCGTGCCGCCGGGGGTCTCGTACACGCCGCGCGACTTCATGCCGACGAAGCGGTTCTCGACCAGATCGAGCCGGCCGATCCCATTGGCCCCGCCGAGCTTGTTGAGCTTGGTCAGCAGCGCCGCCGGGCCAAGCTTCTTGCCGTCGACCGCGACCGGATCGCCGCGCTCGAAATCGATTGCCACGACAGTCGGCGTGTCGGGCGCATCCTCCGGGGCGACAGTGCGCGAATAGATGTACTCAGGCGCCTCGGCCGCCGGGTCTTCCAGCACCTTGCCCTCGGCCGAGATGTGCAGCAGGTTCGCATCGACCGAAAACGGCGCGTCGCCGCGCTTGTCCTTCGGCACCGGAATCTGATGCTTTTCGGCATAATCGATCAGCGTGGTGCGGCTGTTGAGGTCCCATTCCCGCCACGGCGCGATCACCTTGATATCCGGATTGAGCGCGTAATAGGACAGCTCGAACCGCACCTGATCGTTGCCCTTGCCGGTCGCGCCGTGTGCGACGGCGTCGGCGCCGGTCTCCCGGGCGATCTCGATCTGGCGCCTGGCGATCAGCGGCCGCGCGATCGACGTGCCGAGCAGATACACCCCTTCATAAACCGCATTGGCGCGGAACATCGGAAAGACGTAATCGCGCACGAATTCGTCGCGCAGATCGTCGACATAGATTTCCTTGATGCCGAACAGCTCGGCTTTCTTGCGTGCGGGCTCCAGTTCCTCGCCCTGGCCAAGATCGGCGGTGAAGGTCACCACTTCACAGCCATAGCGTTCCTGCAGCCATTTCAGAATGACCGATGTATCGAGCCCGCCCGAATAGGCCAGCACTACTTTTTTAACTTTATCGACTTTATCGACTGTATCGACTGTATCGACCATCGCCGCGTGTCCTCCGCGAAAGCCGGGCGCGCCGCCCGGATGGCGGCGGAGTATAGGCATGGAATGTCAGGCCGCAAGCGACGCGGGCTTAGGCGCGCGCCGACGCCCGCACCCGTTCGCTGTCGCTTTTGAGCTGACCGCAGGCGGCCAGGATGTCGCGGCCGCGCGGCGTCCGGATTGTCGCGACATAGCCCGCCCGGTTGAGGATATCCGCGAAGGCGCGGATCCTGGTCGCGCTGGAGCATTCATAGGCCACCCCGGGCCAGGGATTGAAGGGGATCAAATTGATCTTGGCCGGGATGTCGTGCACCAGGCGCGCCAACTCACGCGCATCCGCCGGGGAATCGTTGATGCCCTTGAGCATCACGTATTCGAAGGTAATGCGGCGCGCATTGCTGCCGCAGGGATACTCGCGGCAGGCCGCCAGCAATTCGGCGATCGGCCATTTGCGGTTGATCGGCACCAGCACGTCGCGCACCGCGTCGGTCACCGCGTGCAGCGATATCGCCAGCATGACATCGATCTCCTCGCCGCAACGGCGGATCATCGGCACCACGCCCGAGGTCGAGAGCGTGATCTTGCGGCGCGAGATCGCCACGCCCTCGGCGTCCTTGACGATGATCAGCGCCTTCTTGACATGATCGAAATTGTACAGCGGCTCACCCATCCCCATCATCACGATGTTGGTGAGCCGCCGTCCTTCGGCGGGCGCCGGCCATTCACCGAAGGCGTCGCGCGCCAGCATGACCTGGCCGACGATTTCCGCCGGCGTCAGGTTGCGCACCAGCTTCTGCGTGCCCGTGTGACAGAAGCTGCATGTGAGCGTGCAGCCGACCTGGCTGGAAACGCACAGCGTGCCCCGGTCGGGTTCGGGAATGTGCACCGTCTCCGCCTCGTTGTCGTCCTCGAAGCCGACCAGCCATTTCCGCGTGCCGTCGGACGAACGTTGTTCGGTGTTGATGCGCAACCGGTCGATCCGAAATTCTTCCGCCAGCGTCGCCCGCAGCTTTTTCGACAAGTTGGTCATGGCGTCGAAATCGACGACGCCCCGGTTATAGATCCATTGGAAGATTTGATTCGCCCGGAACCGCTCGACGCCGAGCGGCGCCAGCGCCGCGGCCAGATCGTCCCGGTCCATGCCAATCAGATTCGGGCGCGCATCGGCAACCGGCGCCAGGGGGCCGCCGGGCCTGAATTGATCCAATCCGGGCGCACTGTCTTGCATGACGACGATGATATAGGCCGGCGTGGCCGCCGGGCCAACGGTTTTCCGGATAGTGTCGGGTCGATTCACGCGGTTCCACGAGATTTCACGCTAGCATGCCGCATCCTTCGTCAAGCTCAGGATGACGCCAACCCCGCGGAACCATTCAGCCTCACCCTGAGCCTGACGAAGGGCGAGACTGAATGCCGTTTGTTAACGAAAACAGAACTAACTGGTCAGGCCGCAGGCCTTGCCGATCGCCTCATAGGCCTTGCTGAATCCTTTCAGCGAATAGGTATCGGTGGTCTGCTTACCCTTCTTCGGCACGCCGGTGACCACCATGGAGTTGCCGCGCCGCATCGCCGCGACCAGCGACTTGTCCTCTTTCGGCGACCGGTTCCACGCGGTATCGCCGTCGGTGAACAGGGTGAACTTCTGGCCGCCGATGCGGGCGTGCACCGTGCTGTCCTTCTTGTAGGAATAGCCCGCGACCAGACTGACCTCATCGATCCGCTTTTCCCAGGGCCGATGGGTCACATAGACATAGACGGCGCCGCGCTTCTTGACCTTGCCGCCTTCCTTGTTCGGCTGGCTCCAGATCGAACAACCGGTCTTGCCTTTCTCCAGAAACGTCTGGGCTCCCCAGTCGTCGAACAAGCCAAGAACCTTGTCCTCGCTCCGGACCGGCGACGACAGTGCCGCCCCAAAACCGGCAATAAGCAATAAACCGAGACAGGCTTGTTTATGTTTTTTCATGGGTTCCATATAGGCATTGCGATCGGGCTGCCAAGAGGCGGGGGTGCGGCGATACGGTGACCAATCGAATAGCGGCCTAGCGCCCGCTGCGGCTGATCCGGCCGCCGTGCACATGCGGCGGTGGCGGCGGTTCGACCGGCCCGCCCGGCGACGGCGGCCGCGGCGCGAACCGGCCGCGCGTGATAATCCGGTCATACAGGAGGATGGCGCCCGCAATGCCGACATTGACGCAAAACTTGGTGGGAATTTTCACGGTATGGTCGCAGCGTTCGACCAATTCGGGCGATAGGGAACCGCGCTCGGGCCCCAAAACATAGGCGGCACGCTCGGGATGGGTGAAGCTCGGCAGGTCGACCGCCTCGTCCAACAGCTCGACGCCGATCAGTTGGCACCCCTTGGGCAACAGCAAATCGTCGACCGTTGCGAACTCATAGAGCGGCACATGCTTGTAGGTTACCGAGGTGTCCGATTTGTGAATTTCACGGATGTCGATGGCCGGCGCGATCGCAAACACGAAATCCGCGCCGAACGCATGGGCGGACCGAAACAGGTTGCCCACGTTCATCGGTTTTGAAATGCTTTCGACGCCAATTCCGAAATATCCGCGCATGGCGCGCAAACTTGCATACCCCGCCGCTGCGAGGCAAGGTCCGCGGCCGACGGCATTGCGAGAGAGGACAGAGATGCGGGCGATTCGAATTCATGAACTGGCGGGGATCGGGGCGCTCCGATTGGAAGAGGTCGCGGCGCCAAAGCCGGGACCGGGCGAAGTCCGCATCGCCATCCACGCGGCCGGGGTAAATTTCGCGGACACCTTGATGCTGACCGGAGTCTACCAGTTCATTCCTCCGCTCCCCTTTATCCCCGGCATGGAAGCGGCCGGCGAGGTAATCGAAACCGGCCCTGGTGTCGATGGTTTCAAGCCGGGCGATCGGGTGCTGGCACCGATGCGCAGCGGCGCCTATGCGGAGGAAGCGCTGGTCGACGCGGGCCATCTGGTGGCGATGCCCGATTCAATGGACTATTCGAACGGGGCGGCGTTTCCGATCGCCTACGGCACCAGCCATCTGGCGCTGACCCATCGCACCCGATTGCAGCCGGGCGAGGTGTTGCTGGTGCTCGGCGCGGCCGGCGGCGTCGGCTTGACCGCGGTCGAGATCGGCAAGGCGCTGGGCGCCACGGTGATCGCCTGTGCCAGCAGCGATGACAAATTGCGCATCGCGGAGTCGCGCGGCGCGGACCACCTGATCAATTACGG
>CAYYBI010000404.1:0-10710 GCA_964469835.1 uncultured Rhodospirillaceae bacterium | reverse complement strand
CGCCGGGATCGAGGCGCGCGGCAACAATCGAGTCGATGCCGGCATCGCGCAGCGCGGCGATGTCGTCGGGCGACAGGACGCGCCCTTTCTTGAAGGCGAGGCCGCCCTGTCGAATGCTGTGCGCCAGGATGGTGCCGGTCGCGTTGTCGATTGGGGTCTCGCCGAACTTCATGCAGCCTTGTCCGCCGCCGGGCGGTGAAGGGTCTGGGTGATTTCGCCGAGGATCGAAATGGCGATTTCAGCCGGTGAGACGGCGCCGATATCGAGGCCGATCGGGCCGTTGATACGGTCCAATGCCCGGTCTGAAATGCCAAGCTCGCGCAACCGGTCAAGCCGCCGGGCGTGGGTACGGCGACTGCCGAGCGCGCCGATATAGAAAACGTCGGAGCGCAAGGCGATCGCCAGTGCCGGATCATCCAATTTCGGGTCGTGGGTGAGGGTGACCACCGCCGTTCGCCGGTCGGGCGCCAAGGCTTCCAGGGCGTCGTCCGGCCATTCCTGCGATAAGGTGACACCGGGGAAGCGCAGGTCGTTCGCGAAGGCGCCGCGCGGATCCACCACCGTCACCGCATAGCCGGCGATGGCGGCCATCGGCACCAGGAATTGCGCGATATGAACCGCACCCACCACGATCATCCGGCGCGGCGGGTTGAAGACCTGGATAAAGAACTTACCCCGTTCCGTTTCCACGGTTAGGCTGCGATCGTCGATGCGCGCCCGGTCGATCTCGCCAGCGAGGCGGTCGTCCACTTCCAGGTCACCCGATGCGTCGCCGTCAATCAGCAGGCGTTGCGCACCGCTGGTGAGATCGGTCACCAGGGCGGTGGGCTTCTTTTCCGCGCGGGCGCGCAGCAGGAGTTCGAGTTGTGCGCGTTTCATCCGTCCAGCTTCTCCACAAACACCTCGACCGTGCCGCCACAGGCAAGGCCGACTTCCCAGGCCATTTCGTCGGTGACGCCGAATTCCATCATCGAGGGCGTGCCGTCCTGCATGACCTTGAGGGCTTCTGCGACGACCGCCCCTTCGATGCAACCGCCGGAAACGGAGCCGAGAAATTCACTGTCCTGGTTGACCACGAGCTGGCTGCCGACGGGGCGGGGAGACGACCCCCAGGTTCGGACGACGGTGGCGATGGCAACGCCTTTGCCGGCGGTATGCCATTCCGCGGCGCGTTGCAGGACGGATTCGTCGAGGGCTTCGAGAGCGGTCATGCGGCGGCCTCCAGCCATTTGGACATGCCGGGATGGCGGCGCGATCCCGGCTCACTAAGAATGTCGGTCAGATGTATCAGGCTTTCAAGGTTATGGACCGGGCGAAAATCGTCAACATAGGGAAGGAGTGCGCGAATTCCCTGGGACTTCGGCTCGAAACCATCGTAGCGCAGCAGCGGGTTGAGCCAGATCAGGCGGCGGCACGAGCGGTGCAGCCGGTCGGTCTCGATTCGCAGGCCGGCGCCCGCGTCCCGGTCCAACCCGTCGGTGATCAGCAACACCACCGCTCCCTGTGACAGAACCCGCCGCGACCAGTCGCGATTGAAGGTGTGCAGGCAATGACCGATGCGGGTGCCGCCGGACCAATCCTCCACCTCTTCGGCAATCTTGGTGAGCGCGACATCGATGTCCTTGTAGCGGAGATATCGGGTGACATTGGTCAGCCGCGTGCCGAACAGAAACGTATGCACCCGGTCGCGGTCGCTGGTCACCGCATGCAGAAAATGCAGTAGCATTCGCGAATATCGTTCCATAGAGCCGGATATGTCGCATAGCACGATTAGGGGCGGATGACGGGTTTGCCGCTTGCGGAACTTTAACGGAATGATGTCGCCGCCGGTGCGCAGCGCGGCGCGCAGGCTCGCGCGCAAATCGGCCCGCGCGCCGTTCTTGTCCGGCCTGTAGCGGCGCGTCGGCAGCGCCAGAATCGGCAGTCGCAGGCGCCGCATGGCCAAGCGCGCCGCATCGACCTCTTCGGTTGTCATCTTCTCGAAATCCTTTTGGCGCAGCATCTCGGTCTTGCTCCAGGTCATCGCGGCGTCGAATTCAAGTTCTTCGGTTTGTTTTTCTTTGGCGTCGTCCCTATTTTGGTCGGCTGCCAGCGCTTGCGCGATCCGGGTCGATATGTCGTCGGCCTGCTGTTCGCCGGCGTCGCTCTGCAATTGCGGCAGCATGAGCGACATCATCCGTTCGAGAATTCTTGGGTTGCGCCAGAATATATGGAACGCCTGATCGAACAGTTCGCGCTGATCGCGCCGGTTCACGAACACGGCGTGCAGCGCCCAATAGAAATCCGTTCGATTACCGATGCCCACGGCAGCGACCGCCCGGATGGCGTCGAGCACCTTGCCCGGCCCTACCGGCAATCCGGCGGCCCGCAAGACGCGGCCGAAATGCATGATGTTCTCTGGCAACCGGCCGCCGCTATCGTCAGGCGCCTGCGCGGTCATCAGGCGGCTCCGGCGATTGCCAGTTCTGTCTGCACCTCGCTCAACAACCGGCTGGCTTCGCTGCCGCGGATTTTGGCGATGTCGTCCTGGTATTTCAATAAGGTGCCGAGCGTGTTGTTGATCGTATCCGGGTCGAGCGCCATGCAATCGAGTTGCGTCAACGCATGGGCCCAGTCGATCGTCTCGGCGACGCCGGGGAGCTTGAACAGATCCTCCTGGCGAAGTTTCTGCACGAAGGCGACGACCTGGGCGGAGAGGGCGGCCGGCACTTCCGGCGCCTTCACGCTAAGAATTTTGAGTTCGCGCGCGGCATCCGGATAGTCCACCCAGTAATAGAAACAGCGGCGCTTGATGGCATCGTGGATCTCGCGTGTCCGGTTCGAGGTGATGACGACGAGCGGCGGTTCCGCCGCCTTGATCGTGCCGATTTCGGGAATGGTAATTTGGAAATCGGCCAGGACCTCAAGCAGGAAGGCCTCGAACGGCTCATCCGTCCGGTCGAGTTCGTCGATCAGCAGCACCGGCGGTCCATCGGCGCTGGGCTCCAGCGCCTGCAACAACGGCCGGCGGATCAGGAAACGGTCGCTGAATATGCCGCTTTCCAGCGTGTCGCGGTCCTGGTCGCCAAGCGCCTCGGACATCCGGATTTCCACCATTTGCTGGGCGTAGTTCCATTCGTAGACCGCGGAGGAGACATCGAGGCCCTCGTAGCACTGCAAGCGGATCAATGGCCGTTGCAGGGTCCGCGCCAGTACGCGGGCAATTTCAGTTTTGCCGACGCCGGCCTCGCCCTCGAGAAACAGCGGGCGCCGCAGCTTCAACGCCAGAAACAGGGCTGTCGCCAAGCTTCGGTCGGCCACATAGGCGCCATCTGAAAGCAATGTAAGCGCGGCATCGACGGAATCGGGAATCGGCTTTGTCATGCGTTCAGTCCGAGTATCTGGGGACCGGTACCGGCCACTATGTGCCGTACGGCCGCAGTGTTAACATTATACCATCTGGAAGCTTGTTTCGCCCGGGCGATAAAGGCTGGAAAATGTGAAATAATTGATTGTATTTAAATAATTATTTCTTCTTGGACCATTTGCCCGATTCGTTCAGGTACCAGGTTCCCCGCGGCGCGCTTTTCATGATTTCCTTGGCGTAAATCCGGCCAACCGCCTGGATGGAGGTTTTCGTCGCCTTTGCCCGTTTCCGGTAGACGGCGCGCCGCTGGTCGTTCGTTTGCTTGACCAGCGATTTGATGGCGTCGGAGGCTTTCTTGCGCAGCACGGCAAATCCGTCGAAGCGTTCGCCCACAATGCCCTGCGCGCGCGGCGGATCGAGCGGTCGTTTTGCCGCTTCCGCCGGTGAAAACCCGGCCAATAGGAAAATCAGCAGGGTGATCGCGGTCAGGCCGGCACGGCGGTCAAAAGATCGGATTGTTTTTGACATCTTCCTTCGCTTTTTCCTCGATACGGAGGCGGACTTCCGCATCCAGTTTAATATTCAGATTGATGGTGATCGGCTCCTTGGGCGCTTCAACCGCAACGGTTGGCGTGCAACCGGCGATGACGAGCGATAATCCTAGGAGCATACAGGCGCGTTTCATAGCGTCTCCCTGCGCGACCGCGGTACAATCGCGGCGTCGGCATTCATTGCGGCGATTAGAATAGCGCGCCGTCCGAAATTTCGCCACCGCATGATGCTTATTCGGTCTCGGTCGATTTTTGCGCCCGTTTCAGCGCCTCGGAAAAGGTCTGGGCACCACCGAAGGCGATCCGTCCCAGCTTGTCGAAATCGCTTTCAATACGGATATTGAAGGCGAAAGGATGTCCTTTATAAACCGCCGGGTTCGATCCTTCCATCTGGAGCAAGATCGTACCCAGGCCCTTGGCTTCTTTGTCCAGCCGCATGGTCAATTTTTGATAGCGAAAATCGGAGAGGACTTTCGACACCGTGCCGGCGGTATCTTCGCGGGCCGAGAGCTGCTTCTCCAGTGCCGATCCGCCATAGCGGAGCGTGCCGGGGCCGAGCGCCCGTAACTTGCCCTCGCTGATGACGAGTTTGCCGTTCGCGATGCGGATAGGAATGCTGCCGCTGAGTTTTCCCGTTCCATTTAATCCCTTAACACCAATTAGTTGCAGGAGTTCTTTGAGGTCGACGGCCCGCACGCCGATCGCCGCCTTCGCACTCAATCCCTTGTCGGTCTGTAGGAGACCGCGGGTGTTGAGGTGGCCGCCGGCCAGCGTCAGGTCGAGGTCCTGGATCGCGATTTTGCCGTCATCCTGCAGCTGGAATTCGAGCTGCGCCGGCATCGGGCCAAGTTCGCCATAGGAAACCAGCGCTTTCAGGCGTTGGCGCGGCGGCATGACCAAGGGGATCAGTTCGATAAACGTGATGCTGCCATTGAGGTCCTTGAGACTGAAATCATCCGATACCAGTTGCACGTCATTGAGCTTCACCGACATTTGGCCTGACAGCACATCCTTGTCCCAGAGGAGATGTCCCTTGGCGGAGGCTTCACCCAGCGCGGTGTCGAACCACTGCGCGGCTGGGGGAAACAGGTCGGCAAGCGTGAATGTTTCGGGCGTCAGGGTTATCGTTGGAATTTCGAAATTGATCCGACCGGCTCCGCTGCTCAGCGTGTGTTTTAGGCGGCCCCGCACCGCTACCGGGCCATGGCGCTGTTTCGCCAGAAGGGTCGCGCGCGCAATGTTTTTCTTGATCTTGCCTTTGGCGGAAATCGACAAGGGTTGCGTCATCGGCGGCCGCGCCCCGTGACGGACATCGGCGGCCTCGAGGCCGAAATCGATTCCGTCGGGACGCTCCTCGATAGACAGATTGATCCCGTTTGCGGTTATTTGCAGCGTGGGCAGCTCCAAGGCGCCGCCGGTGGCGTAGAAATGATAGGGCTTGCTGTCGGTTTTCTCGCTTCCGAACTGGGGAATGGTGATGCGGATCGGTTGCTGTTTCCGCAGCCCCGCGTCGAACAGCCCATCGATTTCCAAATGGGCGAAGGTCAACTTGTGCTCGGCCGAAGCCAGGGTCGGTGCAATGGTGAGGCGGTTATCAATTCCCGTCAGTTGAAAGGTTACGCCATCGGGCACGGCGAACCCGTTGTCGAAGGTTAGTTTGGAGATGGAGAGCGCGCTGTCGGACGCCGGGATAAAGGTGATTCCCTTATTGTTGATGTCGAGCCGCCCGTCCAAACCGAGGCGCGCACCGTCGAACTGAATCCCGTTGGTGCGCCGGCCATCAAGCATCGCGGTCAGGTTTAGTTTGCCGCGTTGATGGCCGCCACTGCCATTGAAGCCCTTCAACGTTATTTCGAGGTTGTCTTTGGGGGTGCCGGAGGCCGTCATATCCGGAATTTGGAGCCCGGACAGATCCAGTTTAAAGGCGCCGTCCAACCGTACCGAACCGGCCCAGTAGCGATCGGGCTTCCGGTCGGCCAGGAGATCCAGAACTTGGCTGATGCGTCCGGCGAGAAACAAGTTGGCTTTGCCGGATGCGTCTTTCAGCGTCGGGTGCAGGACCAGGAAGGGCGTGGCATCGAATTCACCGCGAAGGGTAAGCACCAACGGATCCGTTTCCGTGTTCAAGTCGCCCTCGGATTGCACGGTGACCGTGCCGGCGTTCCAGGCCAGTTTTGCATGCAGTTGGTGGCGGAGGGTTCCCTTGTCGTGTTGTGCGGTCAGGGTGTTCTGCTGACCGGTCAATGCCAAGGACATGTCGCCGTTAACGGGACCGCCGTCGGCCACCCGCAGGTTGCGAAGCGTGACAAGATCGCCACTCCCAACCGAAACCACCGTCGCTTGGGACGTGTGGGTAACATTTCCAGCAATGTTCAACATGGCCTGATCGAATCCGAATGCGGGGTCATCCCGCTTGGCGATGGCAACGTCGATCGTAAATTTCGTCGATGTCTCCTTTTCCGCGGCCTTGAATTCCGTCAGGGCGAAGTCGATCCGATCGGTGCCGCCGGTGGGCAGATCGATGTCGCCGACGCGCAGCGTCGTCAGATCAAATTCGAGCCGGCCTGCGAGCGAAATCGGATTGGGTGTTTTCCCCTCTTTCGGGTCGTCCTCTTGCAACAGCAAGAAAGGATCTGCCGTTGCGCCGGTGATCGCGATGGTGACGGTGCCGGAAGCAGTGGCGGATTGGTCGAGTAAGGACGCCAGCGGCGCTGCGTTGAGCCGCCCGGACAGGTACATTTTGAAACTGTCCGGCGCCTTGCCCAACGGGCCATTGCCGACGAAGGTGAGAAAGCCGTCCGCCGCACCGATTGCCGCTTCCACGGAGAGACGATCGTTTTCGAGGTCGATTTCGATCCTGCCCGGTTCGAACGGATGTTCATCGATTTTGAGGTGCAGAACGTCCAATCCGGCCTGAATGCGCTGCGATTCGCCCGATCCGAGTTCGAAGCGCCCGCTGCCGACGATCTCCTTGATGGTGGTGATGGAACCGGTTCGATCGAAGCGGAATTCAGTTGCCTGGATTTTGCGTATCGTGCCGCCTAACACCGTTTCCAGGTCGTAGTCGAGGCGGATGTCCTTGATGGTGATTGTCTGATCGCCAGCGAGGCGCAGGTTTTGAATGTGCAGATGTCCGGTGTCGAATTCTTCGGCGGAAAGCGAAACGGATTTGAACGTGTCGTCGGTTAAGTAGGCTTCGATCGCCCATTCCAACAGGCTTGTCCGGTAGAGCACCGCGATAACGGCCCCGACGATCAGTATCAGCATCAGAACGCCGGAACCGATCAAAAGACGTCTGAGCCGGCGTGCCGGGCGGCCGCCTGCTTTTGGACCGGCGGCTGCCGGTTCTCCTCTATCGGTGTTCATGCGGGTAACGCATGGGGCCGGGGCCCGTAAGGACCCCGGCCCCTGCAGCCAGGAGCGATTTGCCGGCCGGTCATCCGGCGGCGGCAACCGCGCGTTTTGCCATCACGGTGATGAGGTGCGCGCGGTATTCGGCGCTTGCGTGTATGTCGGAATTCAAGCCGCCATCCGGAACCGCGATATCCGCAATCGCATCCGGGGTGAAATTCTTGGCGAGCGCGCTTTCCATCTCCGCCACGCGGAAAACGCCATCATCGCCGGCGCCGGTGACCGCAACCCGCATGCCGTCGCTCGTTTCCGCCACGAAGACGCCGACCAAAGCATAGCGGGACGCCGGGTTCGGAAATTTCATATACGCGGCGCGCTTTGGTTTCGGGAATCGCACTGCGGTGACGATTTCACCCTCGTCCAGCGCGGTGTCGAAGAGCCCGGTGAAAAAGTCGTCCGCTGCGATTTCGCGGGCGGTCGTTACAATGGTGGCGCCCAATCCGATGCAGGCCGCGGGGTAGTCCGCCGCCGGATCGTTGTTGGCGATCGAACCGCCGATTGTGCCGCGATGGCGCACCTGGGCGTCGCCGATTTCGCCGGCGAGATCCGCCAATGCGGGAATCGCGCCGCGGACATCGCTCGATCCGGCGACCGCGCCATGAGTGGTCATCGCGCCGATGGTCACGGCGTTGCCGTCGACCGTGATGCCGACGAGATCCGACACGCCGCCGAGATCGACCATGTCCGACGGGCTGGCAAGACGTTGCTTGAGCGTCGGAATCAGGGTCATGCCGCCGGCGACCAGCGTCCCGTCCTCCGCGGCTTTCAGTTTTTCCGCGGCTTCGTCGGTGGAGCCGACCCGGTGATAGTTGAAGTCGTACATTTCGTTTTCTCCTTATTCCGCGGCGGCGGCGCGTTGGCCGGCCTGAATTGCTTGCCAGATCTTTTCCGGCGTGGCTGGCATAGATATATCGTGGACCCCGTCGTCCCAGAGGGCATCGACGATGGCATTGATTACGGCGGGTGGCGATCCAATCGCGCCGACCTCGCCGCATCCCTTGACGCCGAGCGAATTGTGCGCGCACAGCGTGGCGTGGGTGCCGACCTTGAAGGAGGGCAGGTTGTCGGCGCGCGGCATCGTGTAGTCCATGTAGGAGCCGGTTACCAATTGTCCGGTATCGTCGTAAACACAGCCCTCGAGCAGGGCCTGGCCGATACCCTGGGCGACGCCGCCATGCACCTGGCCTTCGACGATCATCGGGTTGACGACCCGGCCGACATCGTCGACGGCGACGAAATCGGCGACCTCGATTTCGCCCGTGTCCGGATCGATCTCCACTTCGCAAATATGACACCCGCCCGGGAAGGTGAAGTTAGCCGGATCGTAGAACGCGGTCTCGTCGAGGCCGGGCTCCAGCGTCTCGGGCGGGAAGTTGTGCGGCACATAGGCGGACAGCGCGACCTCGCCGAAGCTCAATGCCTTGTCGGTGCCGGAGACGGTGAAAGCGCCATCCTTGAACTCGATATCTTCCTCGGATGCCTCCAGCATATGGGCGGCGATTTTGCGGGCCTTGTCGACGATGCGGTTGGTGGCGCGCATGATCGCCTCGCCGCCGACGGCCAGCGACCGCGATCCATAGGTGCCCATGCCATAGGCGATCCGGCCGGTATCGCCGTGCACGATGTCGATACCCTCGAAAGGCACGCCGAGCATGTCCGAAATGAGCTGTGCAAACGTCGTCTCGTGGCCCTGCCCGTGGCTATGCGACCCGGTGAAGACGGTTACGCTGCCGGTGGGATGGACCCGGACCTCGGCGGATTCGAACAGGCCGGCGCGGGCGCCGAGCGATCCGACGACCGCCGAAGGGGCGATGCCACAGGCTTCGATATAGGTGGAGAAGCCGATGCCGCGGCGTTTACCGGCCTTCGCCGATTGCTTTTTGCGCGTCTCGAATTTGTCGTAGGCTATGGCGGACAGTGCCTGATCCAGGGTCGCCCCGTAGTCGCCGCTATCGTATTCCAATGCCACCGGCGTTTGATAGGGAAAGGCGTCGGCCGCGATAAAGTTCCGCTCGCGGATTTCGACCGGGCTCAGCCCGGTCTCGCGCGCGGCCCGGTCGACCAGCCGCTCCAGCAGATAGGACGCCTCGGGCCGGCCCGCGCCACGATAGGCGTCGACCGGCACCGTGTTGGTGAACACTGCCCGGACCTCGCAATAGATCTGTGGCGTCGTGTACACGCCCGCCAGCAGCGTTGCATAAAGATAGGTCGGCACGCACGGCGCGAAGGTGGAGAGATAGGCCCCCATATTGGCCTTGGTCGCAACCCGGAGCGCCAGGAACTTTCCGTCCTTGTCGAGTGCAAGTTCCGCGTGGGTGGCGTGGTCCCGGCCGTGGCAGTCGGTGATGAAGGATTCGGAGCGCTCGGCGGTCCATTTCACCGGCCGGCGCAGCTTGCCCGAGGCCCAGGTGACGATGGCTTCCTCGGCGTAGTGATAGATCTTCGATCCAAAACCGCCGCCGACATCGGGGGAGATAACGCGCAGCTTGTGCTCGGGAATATTGAGCACGAAAGCGCCCATCAGCAGCCGGATGACATGCGGGTTCTGGCTCGTCGTAAAAAGCGTGTAATCACCGGTCGCGGTATCGAAATCGCCGATCGCGGCGCGGGGCTCCATCGCATTGGGCACGAGCCGGTTATTGACGATATCGATCTGCGTGACGTGCGCGGCCTTCTTGAAGGCATCGTCCACTGCCGCCGCGTCGCCGATATGCCAGTCGTAGCACGTGTTGTTGGGCGCGTCGTCGTGCACCAGCGTGCCGCCGTCGATGGCGGCGTTCATGTCCAGCACGGCGGGGAGGGGCGCATAGTCGACCGTGATCAACTCGGTGGCGATCCGTGCTTCATCCTTGCTCTCGGCGATCACCACGGCGACCTGATCGCCGACGTGGCGCACCTTGTCGGCGGCGAGCGCCGGATGCGCCGGCTCCGCCATCGGTGACTCGTCCTTGTTGTTGACCTGCCAGCCGCAGGGCAGGCCGCCGATGCCGTCCGCTTCCAGATCCTTGCCGGTGAAGACCGCGATCACGCCCGGTGCGGCGGTGGCCTTCGATGTGTCGAGTTTCTTGATCTGCGCATGGGCGTGCGGGCTGCGGAGGATCCAAGCATAGGATTGGCCCGGGCGATCGATGTCGTCGGTGTAGTTCCCACGGCCCGTGAGGAAGCGGAAATCTTCGACCCGCTTTACCGCGGCGCCGATTCCTGTGGCAGTCATAGGTGCTCCTCCCGGTAGGCGCTGCGGCTTTAGCCGCCGCGCATTGCTTTGGCGCCCGCCTCGATCGATTTGACGATGTTATGGTAGCCGGTGCAGCGGCAGAGATTGCCTTCCAGCCACTCCCGGATCTCGGTTTCCGATGGGTCCGGATTTTCATTCACCAGGTCGATCGCGCTCATCACCATGCC
>CAYYBI010000403.1:0-2883 GCA_964469835.1 uncultured Rhodospirillaceae bacterium | reverse complement strand
ATAGCCCTCGAGCCCGCCTCCGGCCGGTTCGGCGGCGTCCGCAATGCTGAGTTCATGCCCCGCAGCGCGCCAGTTAAACCGCCGCCGTAAGGCCGGTAGGGCCCGCGCCAACGATCAAAACGCGCACTCCCGACACTTCCTTAATCTTCGGCTGGCAATAGCGCGTGCCGTACCGTCTCGCAGGTCTTGCGAAGGTGGTCTTTCAGGATACGCCCCAGCATGGCGCCGTCGCGGCTTTCCAGGGCGGCAAGAATCCGCTCATGTTCCTCGACTGCTTCGGCCCAGCGGGCGCGCGAGATATTGGCGATATAGCGGGCCCGCCGGAGCCGTCCGGACAGGCCGCGGTACACCTTGACCAGGGTTTCGTTGCCGCTGGCCGCGAAGATCTTTTCGTGGATTTTCTGGTTCAATCGGAAGTACGGCATCCGTTCGCCGCGGGTAAAATGGAGCGCCATTTGATAGTGCAGGGCACGCAGCTCGGCCAATTCTTCTTCTGTAATTTTGCGCGCTGCCAATTCGCCGGCGAGGCTTTCGAGCGCGCCCATCACCTGAAACATTTCTCCGATATCGTCTTCGGTGAGGTCGACGATGCGGGCGCCCCGGTTCGGCAGGAGGTCGATCAGCCCTTCCGACGCCAACACTTTGAGGGCTTCGCGCAGTGGGGTTCGCGACACGCCGAACATGTCGCACAAGACGCGTTCCGGTACGCGGCTGCCGGGCGCAAGCTCGCCTTCGACGATCAGATCGCGGATGCCGGAGACGACGTCTCCATAGCGGGGGCGATCGGCTCGCCGGTTGCTTTCACGATCCGCGTCCGGCATCGCCATCGATCCCTACGGCAAGGCCCGTTCGAGCACGCGGGCGACATGCACCGCGCGCCGTTTGGACCCGTCGGCGATTTGGTGACGGCAGCTCGTTCCGTCGGCGACGAGCAGCGTGTCCTCCGGCGCGTTCCGCACTGCGGGCAGCAGCGACAGTTCCGCCATTTTCATCGACACGTCATAGGTGTCCGCACCGTAACCGAACGCGCCCGCCATACCGCAGCAACTTGATTGAATGCGCTCGACATCGAGGTCGGGCACCAGCCGCAACGTGGTCTCGACCGTATCCATGGCGGCAAACGCTTTCTGGTGGCAGTGGCCGTGTAGCAGCGTGCGCTTTTCCGCGAGCGGTTCGAGCGGCAGGTTCAGCCGGCCGGCTTCCGCCTCGGCGCTCAGGAATTCCTCGAACAGCACCGCGGATTGCGCGAGGGCGTCGGTCGCCGCACCGGGCAGCATTGCCGCGAATTCGTCGCGGAGTGTGAACAGGCATGAGGGTTCAAGTCCGATGACCGGCACGCCCTTTTCGACAAACGGTTTCAGGGCGGCGAGCATGCGGCGCGCTTCCTGTTTCGCTTCGTCGACCAGGCCGACCGACAGGAATGTCCGGCCGCAGCAGAGCGGGCGGTTGCCGTCCCCGGCGCGGGGCAAGTGAATCCGGTATCCCGCGGCCTCCAGGACTTTCAGCGCGGCCCGGGCATTTTCAGGCTCGAAATACCGATTGAAAGTGTCGGCGAGGAAAACGATGTCACGCCCGCCCGGGTCGCCTGTTTCGGTTTCCGGCGGTAGAAAGGCGTCACGATGCCATGCGGGTAGCCGCCGTCGGGCGCTGAACCCGGTGAGCTTTTCCGAGAGCCACGCCAGTCCCGGTACTCGGTCGCGCAAATTTGCGACGCCGCTGAACCGGGTTGCCAGAGGCGCGTAGCGCGGCAGATATCCGACCAGCCGGTCATGCAGCGTCAGGCCGTGCCGCGCGGTGTAATGGTGCAGGAACTCCACCTTCATCCGCGCCATATCGACGCCCGTCGGGCATTCGCGCTTGCAGCCCTTGCAGCCGACGCAGAGTTTCATGGTTTCGTGCATGGCTTCGGAGGTGAGGGCGTCGTCGCCGAGCTGTCCGGAAAGCGCGAGGCGCAGCGTGTTGGCGCGGCCGCGCGTAAGGTGCATTTCGTCCTGGGTCGCGCGGAAGGATGGGCACATCACGTTGGCGTCGAACTTTCGGCACGCGCCATTGTTGTTGCACATTTCGATCGCGCCGCCGAAGCCGCCCCAATCCGACCAGTCGAGCGCGGTATCCATCGGCGGTACCGCGTAGCCCGGCTTGAACCGGAACAGCGTGCGGTCGTCCATACGCGGCGGCCGGACGATCTTGCCCGGATTGAACAACGCGTCGGGATCGAGCAGGTCCTTCACCTCTTCGAAATTACGGACCATGCGCGGCCCGAACATCGCCTCGTGGAATTCCGAGCGCACAAGCCCGTCGCCATGTTCTCCGGAATGCGAGCCCTTGTACTCGCGCACCATGGCGAAGGCCTCTTCGGCGATTGCGCGCATCTTTTTCGCGCCGCCTTCTTCCTTCAGATTGACCACCGGCCGCACATGCAAGCAGCCGACCGATGCGTGTGCGTACCACGTGCCCTTGGTGCCATGTTTCTCGAATACCTGCGTCAGGCGGTCCGTGTATTCGGCAAGGTCTTCGAGCGGCACCGCGCAATCCTCGATGAAAGAGATCGGTTTCCCGTCGCCTTTCATCGACATCATGATATTGAGGCCGGATTTGCGGACTTCCCAGAATTCCCGCTGATCGGCCGGGTCGGTCGCTTTGACCACTGCGTTGGGGAAGCCGAGGTCGCCGAGCAGCTCTTCCAGTTGGTCGAGCTTGCGCAATTGCTCGTCCGCGTCCTCCCCGGCGAACTCGACCAGGAGGAGCGCATCCGGCGCGCCGACGACGAATTTTTCGATGGTTCGCCGGAACATCGGGATGTCCCGCGCCAAATCCATCATCGTGCGGTCGACCAATTCGACGGCGGTCGGCGCGAGCCTGACGATCTCCTGGGTGGACTCC
>CAYYBI010000402.1:0-9810 GCA_964469835.1 uncultured Rhodospirillaceae bacterium | reverse complement strand
CGGATAATGGCGGTGTTCCGGGCCGTATTGCCGCCGCCCAGATATCCCTTGTCGAGGACCGCGACATTGGTAATGTCGTGCAGTTTTGCAAGGTAATAGGCTGCCGCCAGGCCGTGTCCGCCGGCGCCGATGACGACGACGTCATAGCGCGGTTTCAGCTCCGTCGCCGGGGGCAGGAGACCGCGGGCGGGATATTGTTTGGCGAAACCGTATTTTAAGAGCCCGAACGGCATTGGTCCAATTGGCAAGGGTCGTAGGGTGAATTCCACGGTCACCCGTGATGCCGCCGACCCTATAGCGGTTGGTGATGCCCGTGCAATACGGATTCGGTATGTCTAATGCGCCGAGTTATACTATCGATTGAACAGGGCGCAATTTACCTGGCACTTTCAGGCATCGTCTTTACAAGGATCTTACAACCTTCACGAACAAGTTTGTTGTTTGTTACAGTGATTCTAAACATCTTCTTGCGAGATACATGCGAAGCAGAAAAGGGTATGCAAATGGACGGATATGGACGATTTCCCCTGGCTGCCGCGATGGTGGCGGCGCTAATCGCCGGTATCTCATCGACGGCTCAAGCCGCCGAGCCGACGGTCATCGATCTGACTCAGGTCGGATGCCAATTTCTTGAATCGGAAAAGGGTGTCGATCACAAGTATCGACCGAAGAGCGCGGAGGATTGCAACGCCATCAACGCGAAATCGGGTGCCAAACGGTTGGCTGCCGCCGGGCCGCTCGAACTGAAGCCGGGCAAATACATCTTCCGCGTGACCAACAAGAACGTGCCTTATACACTCGGGTTCTGGCTGCGCGAGCATGACTACAGCCCGGGCAATCCAATCCACAAGCTGTCCAAGACAAGCGTGTCGGGCGGCGGATTGGCGCTCGGCAAAACGCGCGATTACGAAGTTGAGCTGAAGCCGGGCAAATATTTGTTCTCATGCCCGCTGAACCCGACGCCGGATTATCCGCTGGAGGTAAAGGGCTAGCATCCGTCCCCCGGTACGATGCGTTGCGCGCGGGTTTCGAAGACGACGATGGGAGCGTGAGTCGTGGAAAACCTGCAAATTGACGGTGGCCGGCTGTGGGACAGCCTGATGCAGATGGCGGCAATCGGCGCCACCAAGAAGGGCGGCGTGTGCCGCCTGACCCTCACCGATCTGGACAAGCAATCACGCGATCTGTTCATTTCCTGGTGTGAATCCGCTGGTTGCTCTGTGGCGGTCGATGCGATGGGCAATATCTTCGCCCGCCGGCCGGGCCGGAATGATACGTTGCCGCCGGTGGTCACCGGCAGCCATCTCGACAGCCAGCCGACCGGCGGTAAATTCGACGGTGCTTACGGCGTGCTCGCCGGGTTGGAACTCATTCGCACCCTGAACGATGCGGCAGTGGAAACCGATGCCCCGGTCGAGGTCGTGGTCTGGACGAATGAAGAAGGATCAAGATTTCCCCCGGCGATGATGGGCTCGGGAGTCTTCGCCGGAATGTTCTCGCTCGAGGAGACCTACGCCACCACGGATGTGGACGGCAAGCGCGTCGATGAGGAATTGGACCGCATCGGTTATAAGGGCGATGGCTGCGGGGATCGGCCGATCGGCGCTTATTTCGAAGCGCATATCGAGCAAGGACCCGTGCTCGAGACCGAAGGCAAGACCATCGGCGTGGTCACCGGCGCGCAGGGTCAACGATGGTACGAGGTCACCTATACCGGCATGGAGGCCCATGCCGGCCCGACGCCCATGGCGCGTCGGCGCGACGCCCTGGTTGGCGCGGCGCGTCTGGTGCAGGCGGTCAACCGCATCGGCAACGAATTTCAGCCTGACGCCTGCGCGACCGTGGGCATGATGCAGGTGCATCCGAACAGCCGGAATGTAATCCCCGGACGGGTGTTCTCGACCATCGATTTTCGCCATCCTGACGATGACCGTCTTGCGGCCATGGACGAAGCGCTGCGCACCGAAGCCGCGGAAATCGCCTCGGCCTGTGACCTCGATCTCAAGATCGAGCAAATTCTTTATTTCGCGCCGGCCCCGTTCGACGAAAAATGCGTGGCTGCGGTCCGCACCGCCGCCGACCGCGCCGGCCATCCCCACCGCGACATCGTGAGCGGCGCCGGCCATGACGCGGTCTATATGGCGACCGTGGCGCCGAGCGGGATGATCTTCGTTCCCTGTGAAGACGGCATCAGTCACAACGAAATCGAAAATGCGACGCCGGAAGATTTGGCGGCCGGCTGCCAGGTCCTGCTGCACGCGGTGCTGGAAACCGCCGGGGCCCGGTAAAGCCGGCTTGGCTCAGCGATAGACCGTATGGGCCGACCAGACGGCGAGGCAGAATACCGTGATCGCGCCGGCCTGATGGAGAACCGCGAGCGGCAGCGGGGCCACCAGCATCAGGGTGACAATACCGAGGCCGAGTTGCAGCAGGGCCGCGGCGAATAAACAAGTGATCGCACGTGCCGGGATGGTCGGGAGTTTTGCGCGGCGGCCGGTGAGCCACAATGCGGCGGTTCCCGCCAGCGTCAGATACGCCATGATCCGGTGATTGAACTGGACCGCCGCCACGTTCTCGAACGGGTTTAGCCATAGCGGCGTGAGGCGTCCGTAGTCCTCGGGAATGAAACGGCCCTGCATCCACGGCCAGTCATTGTAGATGCGCCCAGCCTCCAGTCCCGCGACCAGGGCGCCCGACAGCGCGGTTACAAAAACCAGTGCCAGCAGCGCGAGCGTGCCGCGGCGAATAGGGATGGGGCAGGGTGCCGCCGCCTTTTGCGGCCGCCGGCCGATGGCAACCCAGAGCAATGATCCAAGGATGACGAAGGCGAGGCCGAGGTGGACGGCGAGCCGGTATTGGCTGACATCGGTGCGGGCGACGAACCCGCTCTTGACCATCCACCAGCCGATCACCCCTTGCAACCCGCCGATTGCGAACAGGGCGAGGAAGCGCGGTGCCTCGCGCCGTGCGATCTGGCGCCGCCAGAGAAACCAGAGAAACGGCACGGCGTAGACGACCCCGATGAGCCGTCCCCAGAGCCGGTGAATGTACTCCCACCAGAATATGGTCTTGAACTCGGCCAGGCTCATCCCCGCGTTCTCCAAGCGGTATTCCGATGTCCGGCGATACAGTTCGAAAACCCGGTTCCATTCCGCTTCACCGAGAGGCGGCAACGCGCCCACAAGCGGGCGCCATTCGACCATGGATAGACCGGATTCGGTGAGCCGGGTAATCGCGCCGATCAGCATCATGGCGACGACCATCGCGGCGCAAAGGAACAACCAGACAGTGACGCCCGGCGACCCAGAGGCGCCAGCGTGCGGCGATTGGGCTGAAGGAGGCATTCGCGCACTATTCAGAATATCCGGCCGGCGTGCCAGAGGGCAATTCGCCGCAACCCGCGATGAGGCGGTTCGGGCCCGAACTCCCGTGTGGCGGTTCGCCCGTGGTCGGCCTAGGCGTCGACTTGCCAGGTATGGCCGCTGTGCAGCAATTCCTTCAGCGACGGGGCCGGCGATTTCTTTTTCACCGCGCCGATCTGCTCATAGACCGCGCTCGTGTATTCGGCGGCCGGTTCGCAATAGATCACGCCAAGAGCAACCGGGAATTCCGGCGCCTGCATCTGTGCCAGCAGGGTGGCCAACACCTTGTTGGTTTCGTCATGGACGAGGATGTCGTCCTCGGTGATGCCGTTTTCGCCAATCTTGACGACCTCGAGTTTCAGCGTGGTCGTATTGAGGCGAATACCCTTGTCGCTGTCTTTGCCGAAGATGACAGGTTTCCCGTTCTCAAGATGAACCTGGGTGTCGGGGGCGACGCTGCGGTCGGTGAAGTGAGCGAAGACGCCGTCGTTGTAGACAATGCAATTCTGAAAGATTTCGACGAAGGAAGCGCCTTTGTGTCCATGCGCGCGTTTCAGAACGCCCGGGAGATGCTTCTGCAGTGTATCCACCGAGCGGGCGACGAATCGGCCGCCGGATCCGAGCGCGAATTCTGCCGCCGATACGGGATTGTCCACCGAGCCCAGCGGCGTCGAGGGCGACCGCGTGCCAATCTTCGAGGTCGGCGAGTATTGACCCTTGGTGAGGCCGTATATCTCGTTGTTGAACAGCAGGATGTTGACGTCGACGTTGCGGCGAATGACGTGCAGCGTATGGTTTCCGCCGATCGACAGGCAATCGCCGTCACCGGTGGCCACCCAGACGTCGAGTTCGGGGTTGGCCAGTTTGACTCCGGTGGCGATCGCCGGCGCCCGGCCGTGGATGGTGTGAAAGCCGTAGGTCGCCATGTAGTAGGGGAAGCGCGCGGCGCACCCGATGCCCGAGACAAAGACAGTTCTCTCGGTCGGCGTGCCGATTTCCGCCAAGGCGTTGCGCACACCCTTGATGATCGCGTAATCGCCGCAGCCGGGACACCAGCGGACCTCCTGGTCCGAAGTGAGATCCTTGACCGTAAGCTTCTCCGGCGTTTTGACCACGGTCATGTTATTTCTCCAGCTGCTTCAGGATCGCGTCTTCGATGGTCGCGATCTTGAAGGGTTGTCCGTTAACCTGGTTAAGCGCTTGGGCATCGACCAGGTACTTCGCCCGCAAGACGTTGACGAGTTGGCCATTGTTCATTTCGGGCACCAGCACGTTGTCGAACTGGCCCAGCAGGTCGCCAAGGTTCCTTGGGAACGGCCAGATATGGCGCAGGTGGATATGGGAGACATCCTTGCCTTCTGCGCGAAGGTTGGAGACGGCGCGGGATATCGGGCCGTAGGTGGAGCCCCAGCCGACCACCACGAGCGCGCCCGAGCCGTTACCATCGGCCACATCCTGCAGCGGGATGTAGTCGGCGATGCCATCGATCTTTGCCGCTCGCGTATCGGTCATTTTCTGATGGTTTTCGGAATCGTAAGAAATGTGTCCCGAATCATAGGCTTTTTCGATGCCGCCGATGCGATGTTCCAGTCCGGGGGTCCCCGGCTTTACCCAGACCCGCGCAAGGGTTTCCGGATCGCGCAGGAAGGGATGGAAACCCTCGGTATCGGCGTGAAATTCGGTCGGGAAAGCCTCGAACGTATCTGCGTCGGGGATGCGCCAGGGCTCAGCCGCATTGGCGATATAGCCATCGGTCAGCAGGATTACCGGCGTCATGAATTTTGTCGTCAGGCGCACCGCTTCGATGCCGACTTCGAAACAGTCTGCCGGAGAACAGGCCGCCAGCACGACGACCGGGCTGTCGGCGTTGCGGCCGTATACCGATTGATAGAGATCCGACTGCTCGGTTTTCGTCGGCAGCCCGGTGGACGGGCCGGCACGCTGCGAATTGACGACAATCAACGGCAATTCGGTCGAGATCGCGAGACCGATCGCCTCGCCTTTCAAGGCCACGCCTGGGCCCGAGCTCGAGGTGACGCCGAGCGATCCGGTGTAGGAGGCGCCGATGGCCGAGCATACCGCGGCAATCTCATCTTCCGCCTGGAAGGTGACGATATCGAATTGCTTCAATCGGGCCAATGCATGGAGCAGGGATGACGCCGGCGTAATCGGATAGGAACAAAACGTCATATTGAGGTTGGCAAGTTGCGTGCCCGCCAGGAGGCCCCATGCCAACGCGTCGGTGCCGGTGATGTTGCGGTATACCCCCGGCTCCAGCGCGGCGGGCGGCACGATGTAGCTGCTGATTTCGCCCGGCATTTCAGCCGTTTCCGCAAAGGCGTGTCCGGCATTGAGGGCGGCGATGTTGGCGTCAGCGATATCGGGGCGTTTCGCGAATTTCTTCTTCAGCCATTCGGTGGTTGCACCGCGATCGCGCCCGTACAGCCAGTATACCAGGCCAAGGGTCCAGAAATTCTTGCACCGCAGCCCTTCTTTCGATGTCAGCCCCAATTCCTTCACCGCTTCGATGGTGAGCTTGGAGATGTCGATCTTTAGGGCTCGAAACTTTTCCAGGGTGCCGTCTTCCAGTGGATTCGTGGTGAATCCGGCCTTGTCCATGTTTCGCGCCGTGAAGGTGCCCTTATCGAGGATGATCAGGCTGCCCGCATGCATATCGGCCAGGTTGACCTTGAGCGCCGCCGGATTGAACGCCACCAGGACGTCGGGAACATCTCCGGAGGTAGCGATGGACCGAGCGCCGAAATTGATCTGAAAGGCGGATACGCCGAACGTGGTGCCCGCGGGCGCCCGGATTTCGGCTGGGAAGTCCGGGAATGTTGCCAGGTCATTGCCGGCCAGGGCGGTCGTGTCGGTAAATTGGCTGCCGGTAATTTGAACGCCATCGCCGGAATCACCCGCGAATCGGATGACGACGGAATCCAGTTCTTCACGTTGTACCAGAACCGGTTCCTCTGCAGACACTGCGGCCATTTCTTTCCGGCCCTCCCTAGCGTTCTCGGGCGGTCTCGCCTCGATTGTCAATCAACTGTAGCATCAAATTTGGCCCTGCCAAATCACACCTTTGCGGGTTAGTACGGTCGTTTGGCAGTACCCACGGCCCACACTGAATCTCAAGAAGTCGATGACATGCCGTGCGACTCTGCCGGTCGATCTCGACGGACTATTCCCTGGTCTGTGCCGGCACCGTTCACGCAGGTGCGGAGGTAACTTATATTTTTCGCTTGCGTTGTCCAGTATTCTGATGCGATGGGCATTGCAGCCCTAATCGAGAACGGCCAGCATCTCCTTAATCTCGCTGTACTTGCGGCGCGGAGCGCCGGGGCTGGCGTTGGCGATTTCGCTCTCGTCGATTTTCTTCCAATCCGGGTAGGTGACCCAGCGCACGCCCCGTTCACCGAGCAGCGTTTCGAGTGAGAGTCGGCCCGATTTATCGTCATTGGACTGTTCATCCAGAATTCGCGCGGCCGCGTGGTCGCCGTCGTGTTTGTTGGTGCCGATGACGCCGGTGGGGCCCCGTTTGATCCAGCCGACCGCATAGACGTTACCCTGAACCAGGCCGTCGTTATGGACTACGATACCGCCGCGTTCGTCGAAGGGGACACCCGGAAACGGTTCGCCGTAGTAACCGATCGCCGGGATCACCAAGCCGCAGGAAACTTCGAAGAAGTTCCCGGTGCCGACCGCGCGGCCGTTCTCGACCGCCGTATGCTCCAGCTTTACGCCTTCAACGCGGTCGCCGCCGAGAATTTCCACCGGATTGGCAAAAAAGCTGAAATACAGACGTTTGGGCTTTCCTTCGGCGGAGAGGGTGGTGAATCCGCGCAGGGTTTCCAGATTCCGTTCGCACAATCGCCTTTCGCGATCTTCCAGCCCTTCGGGAACGCTGTCCGGCAATTGCGCGGGATCGACCACGGGATGGCAGTCCGTGAGTTGCCCCATTTCGCGCAATTCAACATTGGTGAATTTCGCTTCCACCGGCCCGCGGCGGCCGCACATATAGATATCGGTGAGCGGGGAGGCGTGGATCGCCGCGGCGGCATAGTCGGTTAAATCGGTTGCCGTCATCTCCTCCGGCGTCTTGGCCAGTACGCGGGCGCAATCGATCGCGACATTGCCGTTGCCGACGACCACCGCCGCGCTGATGTTCAGATCGGGGTTCAGGTCGCGAAAATCGGGGTGGCCGTTGTACCAGCCGACGAAGGACGCGGAACCGATGACGCCCTTCTTGTCCTCGCCGGGGATACCCAGTTTCCGGTCGAGCGGTGATCCGACCGCGAGCACGACCGCGTCATACATGCCCTGCAATTCATCGATGGTGATATCGCGGCCAACTTCCACATTGCCGTAGTAGCGGACAGCCTCGTTAAGTGCGGATTTTTCGTAGGCGCGCCATACATTTTTGGTTTTCTGATGATCCGGTGCGACGCCGCCGCGGATCAGGCCGAATGGCGTCGGCAGCCGTTCAATAACGTCGATTTGGCAATCCACGCCAGATTTCAGAAGCGCCGCGACCGTATAGAAGCCGCTGGGCCCAGATCCGACAATCGCCACTTTCAGGGGCATTGTCGTGGTTCCTCCCCGGTAAACTTTATTATCGGCGGGGAAACCTAATGCAATCTGCTCACAGAATCAAAGCGTCGGTCGAGCCGCCAGGTTGGCAGGGTGTTGAAAACCGGGCCCTCGTGCCCGAACTCAATGAATGTAGCCGCTGTCCCGGAAATTCCTGACCTCGGCGGGGGTAATAAGATTTCGTCCAGCCACGCTCACCGAATGAATATCGCCGTCGATGTTCAATTCCCAGAAGGACAGAAATTTCGATAGTTTCGGATACCGTGGCGCGAGGTCCATGAATTGCCAGATGAAGCTTTGAAGAACACTGGGATGGTCCGGCATATGATAGAGGATCTCGGCGGTGGTCAGCCGATAGCCGCGCAGTTGTCGTTCAATTTCGTACATCGCTATTCTCGCCAATGTGGTGCATCACCTGATGGTTGGACATCCGAATCCTAAGCAAGAATTGACGAATAATCCATTAACATCAGGTGATTGGCAGCGAACACGGGAGAGTGCTGACAAGCCCTTCGGCGCGAAGGGACGATTTTCAAGGAGTTACAGCCAATTGCCCTATTTGCCATGGCGCGCTTGTGGTAAGCGGTGGCGCAACGAGTGGATGCGCCGGAGCGCATCCAGCGGCGGCCGGAGCGGATTCCGGCGATCTTCGCCTTTGGCGGCCCAGGGATCGAGCTGGATTTCCAGCAATGCGATCATGTCGTAGGTCGCGGTGTCCCTGTCGCGGTCGTCGAGGCCGCGCCCCAACGGATCGACGATATCGGAAAGGGCGGCATGATCCGCTTCCGAGATAATACCAAACCACTGCAAGGTTTCCGCCAACCTGCGCGCCCCGCGCCGGGTTAGTCGTTTCGGATCATAATGCAGTGCCGCATAACGGAATGCGGCATCCTCGCTAATCGTCAGGATATAAGGTCTGTCCCCGGCCGCACGCTGGGCGGGAGATGCCGGTGGGCGGGGCCGCCGCACCCCGGCACTTCGGCCGGACGTCGCCGTTCGGCCTACGCCTTTCGATCCATAACGTTGTATTAGTCTCGATATTGCTCCCGCAATCATTGTATTTTCTTTCTCTTTTCAGCCTGTTATGGCATTTCACCAATTAAGGCTAGCAGGGATCGTGCCACATTGGCGGTGCGATATGGGAGAATGATTTACCGGAGTAACCGTGCCATCAAACGCCTCGGCATGTTCTGCCGGAGCGGCGGCAAATAATGCCGAGATGTGCTGATTGATGGTTGGATCCGGTGGCGAAGCGACGGCGCTGTCGATATGATCGCAGGGGCATGGCGTGGAAATGACGGAAATGACGGAACGGCGGCATAGCGATTCCGAACACGACGAAACGCGTAGCGCGTCTTCGTTCCGCAGCACCGGCTATCTTCTGTGGCAAGTCGTCAATCTGTGGCAGCGCCGGCAGAAGGAGGCGCTGTCCCCTTATAATTTGACGCCGGTACAATTTCTCTTGCTGGCCGGCCTCGACGACCTGTCCGGAACCACACCGGAGCCGATTACCCAAACCGTTTTGGCGCGACATTGCCGGACCGATCGAATGATGACATCCCAGGTGCTCCGCCATCTGGAAGCGGATGGACTGATCTACCGGCGCGAACATGACGGCGACGGACGCGCGATGGCGGTCGAGATCGGCGGGGCTGGCCGCGATCTGGTGCGCCGGGCGGCGAAATCCGTGGAGCAAGTGGAGACGGCGTTCTTCCGGGCGCTTGGACCGGATGTTCCCGCATTCGGCGATGCGCTTACCTTGCTGTCCGGCGAACGCCCGCGGCGCCGCGTGCCAGCCGGGAGCCGGTCGTCGTAACGGAAAATAATTGGTGCCGAATGGTTTCCGCGCACCGAATCG